>DASQAX010000396.1:0-3879 GCA_035635535.1 Vicinamibacterales bacterium
CTGCTCGACGTCACGCCGCTCTCGCTCGGCATCGAAACGCTCGGCGGCGTCATGACAACGCTGATTCCGCGGAACACGACGATCCCGACGAGGAAGAGCGAGACGTTCTCCACCGCGGCGGACAGCCAGACGAGCGTCGAGGTGCACGTGCTCCAGGGCGAACGGCCGCTGGCGCGCGACAACCGGACACTCGGCCGGTTCCAGCTCGTCGGCCTCCCGCCGGCGCCGCGCGGCGTGCCGCAGATCGAGGTCACCTTCGACATCGACGCGAACGGCATCGTCAACGTGTCGGCGAAGGACCTCGGTACCGGCAAGGAGCAGAAGATCACCATCACCGCGTCGAGCGGCCTCAGCAAGGACGAAGTCGAGCGGATGATGAAGGACGCCGAGTCGCACGCCGAGGAAGACAAGCGGCGGAAGGAAGAAATCGAGGCTCGCAACAAGGCCGACCAGGCGGTCTACGGCGCCGAGAAGATGCTGCAGGACATGGGCTCGAAGCTGGCCGCCAGCGACAAGGCGGCGGTCGAGACCGCGATCGAGCAGTTGAAGAGCGCGATCTCGTCCAACGACACGGCCGCGATGAACCGTGCGCTGGAGCAGTTGACGCAGGCGCAGCACCGGGCGGCCGAAGCGCTGTACAAGAACGCCGGCGCCACCGCGGGCGCGGGTCCAGGAGGGCCGGGCGGTTCAGAAGGTTCAGGGGGTTCAGCGGGTTCAGCAGGTTCTGGTTCTGCCGGTTCGCAGGCGCAGGGCGACGTCATCGACGCGGAGGTCGTCGACGAGGAGAAGAAATAGTTGGACCTGTACGTGATCCTCGGTCTCGAGCACGGCGCGACGGAGTCGGAGATCAAGCGAGCCTACCGGCGCCTCGCCCGGCGGTATCACCCGGACATCAACCCGGGTGACCGGACGGCGGAAGCGCGCTTCCGCCAGATTCTCGAGGCCTACGAGACGCTGATGGATCCCGAACGGCGCACGCGCTACGACTCCGGATCGCCGATCGGCGACGAGGATCGCCGCACCAGCGGGTTCGAGGGGTTCGACTTCTCGGGGCGCGGCGGCGACCACGCCGCGACCTTCGGCGATCTGTTCGCC
The DNA here is from genome assembly GCA_035635535.1 of Vicinamibacterales bacterium. Classification (GTDB taxonomy): domain Bacteria; phylum Acidobacteriota; class Vicinamibacteria; order Vicinamibacterales; family UBA2999; genus Gp6-AA40. Next base: position 1,096 of record DASQAX010000396.1, read on the forward strand.
GAGGTCTTCACGTCGCGCGGCGAGCAGCGGCCCGCTCCCGAGCGTGGCGTCGACCTCCACCACACGTTCACGCTCTCGTTCGAGGCCGCGTTCAACGGCACGCAGCGCACCGTCACGGTCACGCGCCGCGAGACGTGCCGGACCTGCGCCGGCACCGGGCTGACCCGCCTGAGCACGGGCGCGTGTCTCGTCTGCCAGGGCGCGGGATCGGTGCGGACGGTCCGCGGCCACATGGTGTTCACGCGCAGCTGTCCCGGCTGCGGCGGCAGCGGCCAGCAGCGTCCGCGTCCGTGCGAGCCGTGCGGAGGAACGGGGCAGCAGACGCGCGCCGAGTCGGTGGCGGTGCGGATCCCGGCCGGGGTGGCCGACGGCGAGCGCATTCGCGTCGCCGGCAAGGGCAACGCCGGGCAGCGCGGCGGCGAGGCCGGCGACCTCTACGTCACCGTGCAGGTGACGCCGCACCCGCTGTACCACCGCGAAGGCGACGACCTCTTCATCACGGTGCCGATCGCCGTCCACGAAGCGGCGCTCGGCGCGCGCATCGACGTCCCGACGCCGGACGGCGGCGCGAAGGTGCGGGTGCCGCCCGGCACGCAGTCGGGGCAGCGCTTCCGCCTGCGCGAGCGCGGCGCCGCCTCCACGCGCGACGGCCGCCGCGGCGACCTCGTCGTCGAAGTCAAGCTGGTGCTGCCGAGGCTGCTCGACGAGCGCTCGAAGGAACTGCTGCGCGAGTTCGGCCGCATCAACGGCGAGAACGTGCGCGAGTCATTCGGCGAGTAGACATGGCGAAGCGGGCCGGCGGCAAGGCGTACTACATGATCAGCGCGGTGTCGCAGAAGTACAACATCCATCCGCAGACGCTGCGGCTGTACGAGCGCGAGGGCCTGCTCAAGCCATCCCGCACGGAAGGCAACACGCGGCTCTACTCGGAAGAGGATCTCGAGCAGCTCGAAACGATTCTCACGCTGACGCGCGACCTCGGCGTCAACCTGGCAGGCGTCGAGATCATCCTGAACATGCGCCGCAAGATCGAGCAGATGCAGGGCGAGGTCAACGAGTTCATGGACTACGTCAAGCGCGAGCTCGCGCGCGGCATCGACGACTGGGAGCAGCGTCTCGGCACCGCGCTCGTGAAGTCGTCGCCGACCGATCTCGTTCGCCGCAATCCGCCGGCGCCGCCTCCGCACGAAGCCGACAAGCCGAAGGTCAAGACCTCGAAGTAGGGCGATCGCACTTTGATAGTGAGTGGAGGGCGGGTCCTTTCGGACCCGCCAGATCGGTTACCATCTGCTGTGCCCTGCCCGATCTGCGACGACACAGGATGGAAGACGATCGAGGTTGACGGTGTCTCGCGGGTCACACGCTGCGACTGCTGGCACCAGCGCAGCTTCGAATCGCTCCTGAAGAGCGCGCGCATCCCGCGCCGCTACCTCCACTGCGAGCTCTCGAACTTCGAGGCGCACACCGACAGCCAGCGCGACGCGCTGCGCCGCGCGACGCGGCTCGTCGATCAGTTCCCGGTCGTCGATCGCGGCCTCCTGTTCTTCGGCGACAACGGCGTCGGCAAGACGCACCTCGCGGTCGCGCTGATGAAGGAAGCGATCAGCCGCAAGGGCGCGCGCGCGGTGTTCTTCGAGACCCGCGACCTGCTGAAGCTGGTGCGCGACACCTACAGCGCCCACGCGGAGGCAACCGAGCTCGGCGTGCTGCGGCCGGTGCTCGAGGCCGACCTGCTCGTCCTCGACGACATCGGCGCCGAGAAGAAGTCCGAGTGGGTCGAGGAGACGCTCGGGCTCGTCGTCAACACGCGCTACAGCGAGCGGCGGGTCACGGTGTTCACCACCAACCTTACCGATTCGGAGAACACCGAGCCGCAATCGATGGCGCTGCAGCTCGGCTTGCGCATCCGATCGCGGCTGAAGGAAATGTGCGACTGGGTCCGCATCGACGGCCCCGACACGCGCGAAGTGGGGCCGCATCCGACCGACGGCGACATCGCGCGCTGGCAGGAAAAGTCCCCAGCCTCGCCGAAGAACCGCGCCCGCGGCGCCATGCCCCAGAAGTCCGTGGGGCAGGCGCGCGCGCAGCTGAAGCCGCGCGAACGCGACGGGCGCGCCGAGCTCAAATGGCCCGGAGGCCGCGCCGGGTCGTAGACTGAAGGACGTGCTCGGACTCTACGTCCACATTCCGTTCTGCTCCGCGATCTGCAACTACTGCAACTTCAACCGCGGCCTCTTCGACGCCTCGGTGAAGGAGCAGTACGTGCAGGCGCTGTTGCGCGAGATGGCCTCGCAGGGCGACCCCTCGACTGCGCTCGGGGCAAGCGGCGCGGTGGCTGACACAATCTACTTCGGCGGCGGGACGCCGTCGCTCCTCGAGCCTTCCGAGATCGCCGCCATCATCCAGGCGTGCCGCGCGTCATTCGCCGTCACGGCCGACGCGGAAATCACGATGGAAGCGAACCCGGAAACGGTCACTCCCGGCCGGCTCGCCGGGTTTCGCGAAGCGGGAATCAATCGTCTCAGCTACGGCGTGCAGTCGTTTCGCGACGAGGAGCTGCAGCGTTTGAGCCGGTTGCACTCCGCGTCGCGCGCGGCCGACGCGTTCGCCATGGCGCGCGCCGCCGGCTTCGACAACGTCTCACTCGACCTGATGATGTGGCTGCCGCAGCAGACGATCGCGCAGTGGCTCGAATCCGTCGACGCGCTGATCGCGCTCGGCCCCGACCACGCCTCGCTCTACATCCTCGAGCTCTACCCGAACGCGCCGCTGCGCGAGGCGATG
>DASQAX010000397.1:0-3490 GCA_035635535.1 Vicinamibacterales bacterium
CGGACCTGAAGGTCCGCCTCTACGTACGAACAGGTTGCGACGTAAGAGTTGGCGTAGAGGCGGACCTTCAGGTCCGCCTTACCGGCGCGCGCGCCGGACGAGGGTCGATTCGAACAGCGCGCCCCACTTTTCCGATTCGTCGAGCGAGCGGGCCGGGTTGGCCTGCACGATCCGGATGCCCGTGAGCGGCGAGGCGACCTTCGTATTGCTCGGCACGTAGTCCATGCTGACGAAGTACTGCTGTCCCTCGCCGAGCAGGTAGTCGTAGAAGAGCCGCGCGGCGTTGGGGTGCGGCGCATGCCGCGCCACGCCGACGCCGTTCGACCTGGCGATGGCCGGTTCGAGCGCGAACCAGTCGATCGGCGCCCCCTTCTTCTTCGCCTGCTCGGGCATGTAGTTGTAGACGTTGAGCGCGATCGGCACCTCGCCGGAGATCACGAGGTTGTTGAGCAACGTGTGGCCCTGGCGGACGGAGAGGCCGTTGGTCGCCATCAGGTCGCGGAAGAACTTCAGGCCGGTCTCGCCGCCCCCCATGACGTCCACGACCGAGGCGAACCAGTCTTCGTCCTTCCCTTCGACACCCAGCTTTCCCTTCCACTTCGGATCGAGCAGGTCCTTGTAGGTCTTCGGGAGCGTCTCTTTCTTCACCAGCTTGGTGTTGTAGGCCTGCACCCAGACCGACAGCAGCGTCGCGGCCCATTGGCGGTGCGCCGGCACCGAGCCGGGCTGCAGGTCCTTCTGTACCGGCGAGTCGATCGGCAGCAGGACCTGCTCGCGCGCGAGCGCTTCCATCTCCGGCGAGCCGATGTGGATGACGTCCACGTCGTACTTTTTCGCCGACGTCTCCTGGACGGCGCGCTGCAGGACGTTCGACGTTCCCGCGCGCCACACGGTCACCTTGACGCCGTATTTCGACTCAAACGGCTTGACGAGGGTTGGAAGGTCCTTCTCCGCGATCGTGGTGTAGAGGGTGAGCGTCCCTTCCTTCTTCGCGGCAGCGAGGCGGTCCTGTGCCGAGGACACAAAGGCGGGGACAACCACGAAGAACGCGAAGAGCGCGAAGGTGAGAACGCAAAGAAATTTCTTCATCTTCGCGGTTAGCTGCCGCGGATGTTGAAGAGCTGCCGGTAGAGTCCCTTCCACTTGTCGTATTCGTCGATCGCGACCTTCGCGTCCACGAACTTCATCGGCACCTTGTTGAGCGGCGTGTCGATCTTCCTGCTCGTCGGCACGAACTCGAGGTTCGCGATGATCTGCTGCCCCTCGGGGCTGAGCTCGAAGTCGTAGAAGAGGACCGCGGCGTGCGGGTGCGGCGCCTTGCGCGCGACCGCGATGCCGTTGGGCCGCGCGATGGCGTTGCCGATGACGAACCAGTCGATCGGCGCGCGCTGTTTCTTCAGCTGCTCCGCCTTGTAGTTGTAGACGGTCAACGCCAGCGGCACCTCGCCCGAGACGACGAGCTGCGACAGCAGCGTGTGGCCCTTGCGGACCGACATGCCGTTGGTCCGGACGATGTCCTGGAAGACCTTCCGCGCGCGCGCGTCGCCGATGTCGGCGAAGGTGCCGGCGAGCCAGTCCGAGTCTTCCTGCTCGATCCCGATCTTTCCCTTCCATTTCGGGTTCGCCAGGTCCTCCCACGTCTTCGGCAGGTCCGCCTTCTGGACCTTGTTCGTGTTGTACGCCTGGACGAAGACGTTCAGCCGCGTGCCCACCCATTCGCCGTGCGGAAGAATCGCGGGAGCAATCAGGTCCGGGAGGTACGGGCTCTTGACGAGCTGCAGGATGTTCTCCCGATGCATCGACTCGAGCTCCGGACCGTTGGTCTCCATCACGTCGACCGTGTTCCGGTTCGCGCGCGCCTCCTGCACCGACCGCTGCACGATGTCCTCGGAGCCGGCGCGCCAGGAGACGACCTTCACGCCGTACTTCTTCTCGAAGGCCGTGCCCAGCTTGCCGATGTCGACGGTCTGGAGCGAGGTGTAGATGCTGACCGAGCCTTCCTTCTTCGCGCCGGCGATCAGCTTCTCCATCCGGTCCGCGCCGGTGTAGAGCGCGACGTCCGTCGCGGTGGCGCCCGGCTTCACCTGCGCCGATGTCGCGATGGTGGCGGCCGCAATGACGGCGATCGCAAGCAGGAAGATCTGGCGGCCGAACGTAGAGTGTCTGGTCATGGGACGGTCTGCGGCTCGCGCGACGGAAGGTCGGCGAGCTCGGCCTCATAGGCTTCGTCCATCCGCGGCGTGATGCCGCGCCTGGCGAGCGCTTCGGTGAACCATTGCCGGATGCGCGGCGACTCGTCGGCGTAATCGATCTGATCTCCGCCGACCCGGCGCGAGATCCACGCCTTCGGCACCCCCTGCGCGTTGCGAATCGACACGCCTTCCGCCTTGAACGCGAGATACCGCGCCGGCGTGGTCCCGGTGTTGAAGTGCTGGTGGAACCAGGAGTTCGGCGGCACGATCATCGACCCCTCTTTCCACTCGTAGCGCTTCGGCTCCTCGCCCTCCGGCCACATCAAGGTGTAGCCCTCGCCGCTCATGATGATGACGTGCGCGCCGGGGCCGTGCGCGTGCGCTTTCTTGTAGCGGCCGACGCCGAACTGCGAGATGTGGCTGTTCATGTGGCCCCTGGCCATGCTGAAGCGGATGTGCGACCCGCCCGCGCCGCGCTCCTTCGCCGTCGCGAGCGGCAGGTTGACCGCGTCGGCCACGAAGTTGGTGTCGAGCAGCAGCCCTCTCTGCTCGCCCGTGTTGGCGAAATAGCCAGGCTCGCCGTTGAAGCGCTCCTTGAAGTCGTACTGCGTGTTGAAGACGAAGTGCAGGTCGCCGAACGCGTTGATGATGACCGGCGCGTTGGTCACGGCCACGTAGCGCGCGGGCGCGGCGCCCGACCCGTTGAAGTGCTGATGCCACGTGTTGAGCGGAATCGCGAACATCGCGCCCGCTTTCCATTCGAAGGTCGTCCTCTTCCCCGCGTCGTTCCAGACCGAGGTCGACCCGCGGCCGTCGAGGACGTAGATCATCTCCTCGTACAGCTGCCGCTGCGTCGCCAGTTCCCGGCCCGGCGGAATCTCGCAGACGTAGCAGTCGTTCGACGATCGCGACGCGTCGTGGTTGAGGAAGACGCCGCGGCCGCCGCGCCGCGCCCACGGCTTCAGCTCGACGGCGTGCAGGTCGGGGACGTGGAAGGAGCTGATGATGTCGAGCCCTTCCGACCGGACCCAGCGCGTGTACGGCGTTTCCTTTTCGGCCGCGAATTTCCGGGCGAGATCCTCGGAGACGACCGCGTCTTTAGCCATGTGTCGCTACCGCCCTGCCCGCCCCATCCCTACTTGCTCACCGGGGCGCGCCTGCCGTGCAGGTACGCGTCGATGACCTCCGCGTTCAGCTGCACGCCCGCGTCGTATTCCGGCGCGTCCTCGATCTGCTCGAGGTCGTTCAGCCCGCACGCCTTGAAGATGCGGTTGACGATCGAAATCAGGCGCACCGGC
>DASQAX010000398.1:0-13450 GCA_035635535.1 Vicinamibacterales bacterium
ACAGCCTCGGCATCGGCGCAGCTGTCGACGGCGGAGCTCAGCGGACGTGTGACGGACACGAGCGGCGCGGTGCTGCCCGGTGTCACGGTGACCATGACCCAGACCGACACGCAGGCGACCAGGACCGCGATTACCGACGCGGACGGCACCTACGTCATTTCGAACCTCCCGACCGGCCCGTACCGGCTCGAGGTCTCGCTCCAGGGCTTCCGCAGCTACGTGCAGAACGGCATCGTGCTGCAGGTCGGGGCGACGCCGACGATCAACGTGCCGCTCGAGCTCGGCAACGTCGCCGAGACCATCACGGTTGAAGGCGCGGCGCCGCTCATCGACGTCAAGAGCTCCGGCATCAGGGACGTCGTCGAGAACGAGCGCATCGTGGAGCTGCCGCTGCAGGGCAGGCAGGTCACCGACCTGATCGTGCTCGCCGGCGGTGCGGTCAACACCGGCAATCCGAACAGCCGCAATTTCGGCGGCTGCGAATCGTGTGGCGGGCGCGCGGTCAACATCTCGGTCGCCGGCGGCCTGAACTTCGGCGTCGCATACGTGCTCGACGGCGCGATTCACAACGATCCGCAGAACAACGCCAACCTGCCGCTGCCGTTCCCGGACGCGCTCCAGGAGTTCAGCGTCGCGACGAGCGGCCTCTCCGCGCAGAACGGGATGCACTCCGGCGCTTCCGTCAATGCCATCACGAAGTCGGGCACCAACAGCTTCCACGGCAACGCGTTCGAGTTCCTCCGCGACCATCGCTTCAACGCGACGAACCCGTTTGCGGCGATCAACCCGGCCACCGGCAGGCGCCGCGACGACGGGCTGCTGCGCAATCAGTTCGGCGGGACGATGGGTGGGCCGATCGTGCAGAACAAGCTGTTCTTCTTCGGCGCCTACCAGGGGACGGCGACGCGCCAGACACCCGCGGCCAACATCGCGTTCGTGCCGACCGCGGCGATGCTCGCCGGCGACTTCGCGGCGTTCGCCTCGCCCGCCTGCAACGGCGGCCGCCAGGTGACGCTCCGTGCGCCGTTCGTCAACAACCAGATCGCCCCGTCGGCCTTCAGCCCCGCGGCGCTGAACCTCGCCAGGCGGCTGCCGAAGACGACGGACCCGTGCGGCCAGGTCACCTACGGCACGAAGGACGACAACAACGAGGGGCAGGCGGTCGGAAAGGTCGACTACCAGCTCTCGGCCAACCACTCGATGTTCGGCCGCTACATGGCGACCTTCTTCAAGCAGCAGGCGGCCTTCGCGAAGGATCCGGACAACGTGCTGGTGACCAACGACCCCGGGACCAACAACCTGGCGCAGTCGTTCACCTTCGGCGACACGATGATCCTGTCATCGAACACCGTGAACTCGCTGCGCGTCGCGTTCAACCGCACGGCGGTGCACCGCTACCAGGCGCCGTTCTTCTCGCCGAAGGACCTCGGCTCGAACGTCTACTCGTACAACCCGGGCGAGATGGTGATGGTCGTCACCAATGCCTTCAACATCTCCGCGGGCACCGCGACCAAGGGGATCTTCTCGACCAACACCTATCAGCTCAATGACGACTATTCCACGGTGAAGGGCGCGCACCAGCTCTCGTTCGGCGCCGACGTCGCCTACTGGAAATACGCGGGCGAATCGCACGCGCGGTCGGGCGGCAACTGGACGATCAGCGGCCAGATCACCGGCGCCAGCCTCGCGGACTTCCTCATCGGGCGCGTGACCACGCTCGAGCACGGCGGGCCGGCGATTATTCCGGTCGATCAGCGCTACGTCGGCCTCTACGCGCAGGACACGTGGCGCGCGGCCTCGCGCGTGACCATCAACGGCGGCCTGCGCTGGGAGCCCTACTTCGGCCAGAACGTCGAGAACGGCGCGCTGTCGATCTTCAGCATGGAGAACCTGCAGAAAGGCGTGAAGAGCACCGTCTACAAGAACGCGCCCGCGGGGTTCCTCTGGCCGGGCGATCCGGGGTTCCCGAAAGGCCGGACGGGTCTGTTCCCGCAGTGGTTGAACCTGTCGCCGCGCATCGGACTCGCGTGGGACGTCAGCGGTGACGGGCGCCTGGCCGTCCGCACGTCGTACGGCATCTCGTACGACTTCCCGAGCGCCGACTACCACAACATCAACGCCTCGGCGCCGCCGTTCGGCAACCGGTCGCTCCTGCAGGATCCTCCGGGACTGTTCGACGATCCGTACCGGACCTACGGCGGCGATCCGCATCCGATCGTCACCAACGCCGATACGCGCTTCGTCAACTACGGCTCCTACGGCGTCGTCGATCCGCACATCAACTCGCCGCGCGCGCAGTCGTGGAACGCGACGGTCGAGAAGCAGCTCGGATCGATCTGGGGCGTGTCGGCCAGCTACCTGGGCAGCCACACGGACCGGATCTGGGGACAGGTTGCGCTGAACCCGGGCGAGTTCCTGGGCAACGCGCCGTGCGCGCTCAACGGCGTGTCGTACGCGAACTGCACGGTGCCGGCCAACCTCGATCAGCGGCGTGTCCTGCACGATCCGCTGATCGGCGTGCTCGACCTGCACACCGACGTCGGCGTGCAGAACTATCGCGGCGTGAAGCTGTCGATTCGTCGGCGCGAAGCCAACGGCCTCAGCATGAACGCGAACTACACGCTGTCACGCTGCGTCGGCAACACGGCGACCGGCACGTTCCCGCAGTTGAGCACCGGCTACGTCAAGCCGAACGACCCGTCGTTCGATTACGGCCACTGCTCGCAGGACCGGACGCACATCGGCATCATCACGGTCGGCTACGTGACGCCGCAGTTCAGCGGCCTCGCCGCTCGCACGATCGCGTCCAACTGGCGGTTGTCGGGGATCTTCAACGGGGTCTCAGGGCCGTGGCTGAACATCACCACCGGCCAGGACAACTCCGGCAACGGCCTCAACGCACAGCGGCCGAACCAGGTCTCGGACGATGTCTATGGCGCGAAGACGGTGACGGCGTATCTCAACAAGGCGGCGTTTGCGCAGCCGGTGCCCGGCACGTTCGGCGACCTGCCGATCAACGCCATCAAGGGGCCGGGGCGCTGGACGATCGATATGGCGCTGTCGCGGACCATCAACCTGACGAGGACGCAGAACGTCGAACTGCGTCTCGAGGCGTTCAACGTCACCAATCGTTTCAACTACGACATTCCGGCGACGAACCTGAACCTCGGCACGTTCGGCCGCATCACGAGATTGCTGCCCGGAACGACCCCCCGCATCCTGCAGTTCGGGTTGAAGTACGGCTTCTGACACGCCTATCTTGCGCTGGCTGGCGTACTGGGAAGACAATGAGCCGGCCGGTGGGCACAGTCGGATTTTCGGAGGGATCGGAATGAGAACCAGGTTCGGGATCCTCGTTGCCATTTTCAGCCTGATTGGCTCGGGCGCCGTGTTCGCCCACCACTCGTTCAGCACCGAGTACGACGGCTCGAAGACGTTCAACATCAAGGGAACGGTGTCGAAGGTCGAGTGGACCAATCCGCACGCCCGCTTCTACGTCGACACGACCGACGAGAGCGGCAAGATGGTGACCTGGAACATGGAGCTGGCGAGCCCGAGCGCGCTCGCGCGCAACGGCTGGACGAGCCGGACGCTGAAAGTCGGCGACGCGGTGACGGTCACCGGATACGCGGCCAAGGTTGCAGCCTATCGCGGCGATGCGCGGTCGGTCATCACCGCGGATGGACGGTCGCTCTTCGGCGGCGCGTCGGATGATGGCCGCCCCGAGGGCGGTCAGCGTCAGTAGGGCGGGTTCCGCGGAGTGTGAGATGCCCCGCGAACGCGGACCCGCCGGCAGGAACGACAATCCGGAGGTAATCGTGCGAAGGTTGGGTTTTGGGATTTGGGTTTTGGGATTTGGGATTTTCTCGATCGCTCTGCCCCTCTGTGTGCATGCGCAGGAGGGACGTGGATCGCTCGGGACCATTGGCGCGCTCGGCCAGGAAGTGAAGCGGCCGCCGGTCCGCAACGAGCCGGCACCGCGTCTGCCTGACGGCACCGTCAGCCTCGATGGCCTGTGGGTGGGCGGGGGACCGGTCGGGGACATCGCGCAGGGACTCCCGAAAGGCGAGAAGCTGCCGCTGCTGCCGGCCGCGGTGAAGCTGATGGAGAACCGCGCGCAGCGCGAGACCGACGATCCGCACCTGTGGTGCATGCCGATGGGGGTGCCGCGCTCGACGCCGTACCCGTTCCGGTGGGTGCAGGACATCACCGGGAGCGCGGCGTCGTCGCACCTGTTCATCATTCACGAAGGGAACATCCACAGCTACCGGCAGATTTTCATGGACGGCCGCAAGCATCCGGCGGAGCTCGACCCGACATGGTTCGGCCACTCCATCGGCCGGTGGGAGAACAAGGACACGCTCGTCATCGACACCGTCGGCTTCAACGACAAGTTCTGGTTCGACCGCAAGGGGACGCCGCACAGCGAGCAGCTCCACACCATCGAGCGGTGGACGCGCCCGACGATGGGGACGCTGGTCAACACGGTGACCATCGAGGACCCGATGTACTACTCGAAGCCGTTCACCGTGTCGTTCACCGCGCGGCTGCAGGCGCCTGGCGACGAAATCATGGAATACATCTGCCAGGAGAACAATCAGTACGGCCAGGCCGGCGGGCACGACAACCCGTTCTTCGGCAAATGAGCCGCACCTTCTTCGCCGCCGCGGCGATTGCCGCGGCGTGTCTCGTCACGGTATCCGCCCAGACGGCACAGGACCGCCCGGTCATGACGCAGGACATCTTCAAGAGCGTCACCGTCCTGCGCGACATTCCGATCGACACGTTCTTCGACGCCATGGGGATGTTCGCCAACGCGATGGGGAACGACTGCACGTTCTGCCACGTCCCGGAGGCGGCGCTCGACCGCGCGAAGTTCGCGGAGGTCACCCCGCGCATGCAGCGCGCGCGCGGGATGATCGCCATGATGCAGACGATCAACAAGAGCTACTTCGCCGGCGCCCCGCGCGTCACCTGCTTCACCTGTCATCACGGCAACCAGAGCCCGCGAAGCGACCCGAACATCGCGCTGCAGTACAGCACGCCTGAAGAGGACCCGAACGCGCGCGATTTCGCGACCGACACCACGCTCAACGCGGACGCGATCTTCGACAGGCACCTGCAGACCGTCGGCGGCGCCGATCGCCTGGCCAGGCTCACGAGCTTTTCGGCGAAGGGAACCTACGCGGGCTTCGACACGCTCTTCGAGAAGGTGCCCGTCGAGATCTTCGCGAAGGCGCCGAACCAGTACTCGACCATCGTCCACATGGCGGCGGGCAACAGCGTGCGGACGTTCAACGGCGGCAGCGGCTGGATGGCAGGACCCGACACGCCGGTTCCGCTCGTCACGCTGAGCGCGGGGAACCTCGATCGCGCGCGCCTCGAGGCGCTCGTCGCGTTCCCGGCCGGCCTGCGCCGGGCGTTTCCGCACTGGCGCCTCGGGCGCGCCGTCCTCAACGACGAGGAAGTCGTCATCGTCCAGGGGATCGATGACGAGCGGCAGCCGCTCGCGAATTTCTATTTCGCCCCCTCGGGACTGCTCGTCCGGATGGTGAGGTGGACGCTGACGCCGGTGGGGTTCGTCCCGACGCAGATTGACTACTCCGATTTCCGCGACGTCGCCGGCGTGAAGATTCCGTTCCACCGCACGGTGAGCCAGACGTTCATGCAGATGAACGTGGAGCTCACCGACGTGCAGCCGAACGTCGCGCTGGACGCCGCCAGGTTCGCCCGGCCGGCGCCCGCTCCGCGCCCGTAATCGACCCCGGCAGGTCCGGTCCCGTTCGTCATCGGTTCAAGGTTTCCGTCGCTCATCGCGAGGAGAATTCGATGGTGTCCTTCCGAAGTGTCTCGCTCGCCGTGCTGGGCCTGCTGCTGGCGGGCGGCGTCGCGCGCGCGCAGGGCACCGCACAGCTGGATGGCACCGTGCGGGACGAGAGCGGCGGCGTCCTTCCCGGGGTCACCGTGACCATGACCCAGATCGAGACGGGTGTGACGCGGAGCGTTGTCACGGAAGCGAACGGCTCGTACGTCCTGCCGAACCTTCTGCTGGGTCCCTACAAGCTGGAGGTGTCGCTGCAGGGGTTCCGCACCCACGTGCAGAACGGGATCGTGTTGCAGGTCGGAGGCATGCCGACCATCAACGTGGTCCTGGCGGTCGGCAGCCTGCAGGAGACGGTCTCCGTCGAGGGCGCCGCACCACTGGTCGACGTGCGCACGTCGGGCATCAGGGACGTCGTCGAGCAGGCACGCATCGTGGAGCTTCCGCTCCAGGGGCGCAACGTCACCGACCTGATCATGCTCGCCGGGTCGGCCGTCAACACGGGAAAGGTGCTCGCCAACCTCAATCGCAACGACGGTGTGGCGATCTCGATCGCCGGCGGGTTGCGGACGGGCGTGGCGTACTCGCTCGACGGCGCGCTGAACAGCGATTTCTACGACAACACGAACCTGCCATTCCCGTTTCCCGACGCGCTGCAGGAATTCAGCGTGGCGACCAGCGGCCAGGCCGCGCAGAGCGGGATGCACTCGGCGGCATCGGTCAACGCCGTCACGAAGTCGGGCACCAACAGCTTCCACGGCAACGCGTTCGAATTCCTGCGCGACCATCGCTTCAACGCACCCGCCTATTTCGCGTCGGTCGGTCCCGACGGCAGGAAGAAGGACGACGGGCTGAATCGGAATCAGTTCGGCGGCACGCTTGGCGGGCCGATCGTTCGCGACAGGCTGTTCTTCTTCGGCGCGTACCAGCGGACGCGCGCGAGGCAGCTGACCAATGACAACGTCGCGTTCGTGCCCACGAACGCGATGCTCGCGGGGGACTTCACGGCGGCCGCGTCGCCGGCCTGCAACGCCGGGCGGCAAGTCACGCTTCGTGCGCCGTTCGTCAACAACAGCATCAATCCCGCGCTCTACAGCCCGGCCGCGCTGAAGGTTGCCGGCTCCGGTTACATCCCGTCGTCGAGCGATCCGTGCGGGGAGATCCGCTACACGGTGCCGCTCGACGACAACAACGGGCAGTTCGTCGCCAGGATCGACGTCCAGCGGACCGCGAACCACACGATTTTCGGGCGGTACCTCGATCACATCGAACAGCGCCCCCCGACGCTGTCGCGAACGCATGACGTGCTCGCGGTGAGGAACATCTACGGCCCGAAGAGCCGCAAGCGCGCGCAGACGACGGCGCTGGGCGATACGCAGGTATTCGGCTCGAGCACGGTGAACGCCATTCGTGCGACCTACGTCCGCACGTCGACGCGCTCCAACTCGCCGGCGGACAAGTTCTTCGATGCGCCGTCGATCGGCATTCCGATTTACACCTACGTGCCGGGAGTGCTCGCCGTCAGCGTCACCAACGGCTTCGCGTTCTCGGGCGGAAGCTCGGTTGCCGGGGTGGTGGACAACCGCGCGTACCAGGCGCAGGACGATTTCTCGCGCGTCGTCGGCGCACACCAGCTCTCCGTCGGGGCCAACCTGGCCTACGCGACGCTCGATTCGTTCGACTACGCGAACGCGGCCGGCAATTTCACGTTCAACGGATCGCTGACCGGCATCGGCCTCGCCGACTTTCTCACCGGCCAGGCGTCCCAATTGATTCATGGGACGCCGAGCATCCTGCACAACTATCAGTGGTACACCGGCGTGTACGGGCAGGACGCGTGGAGGGCGTCGAACCGCGTGACGCTCAACCTCGGCCTGCGGTGGGAGCCGTACTTCGGCACCTCCTCGAAGAACGGCGCGATCTCGAACTTCGTGCTCGACAACTTCACCAAGGGCATCCGGAGCACGGCGTTCGTCAACGCGCCGGCGGGGCTCGTCTATCCCGGCGACCCCGGCTTCCCGGACGGCAAGACGGGATTGAACAAGCAGTGGATGAATGTCTCGCCGCGGCTGGGCGTGGCGTGGGACGTCAGTGGAAACGGCCGGCTCGCGGTGCGCTCGTCGTACGCCATCAACTACGACGTGCCGACCGCGATCTTCCAGCAGGTGCCTGCGTCCGGGGCACCGTTCGGCAACCGGCTCACCTTGACCGGGAACCTTCCATTCGACGATCCGTACCGCAACGTGCCTGGCGGATCGACATTGCCCGTGAAGGTGCCGCCGCCGCCCGACGTCGTGTTCCCCGGCCTCGGGTCGTTCGCCGCGATCGATCCGCGGATCAACTCGACCCGCGTGCAGTCATGGAATGTCACGGTCGAGAAACAGCTCGGCGCGTCGTGGCAGGTTGCGGCCAGCTATCTCGGGAGCTATCTGGACCGCATCTGGGGGCAGGACGCCCTCAATCCCGGCATCTACATGGGCCTCGGTGCGTGCACGCTCCGGGGCGCTTCCTATCCCGTCTGCTCGACGGCGGCCAATACCGATGCCCGGCGCGTGTTCTCGCAGGTGAGTGCGGAAGCGGCCCAGAAGCTGTCGTACGTGTCTGAATACCGCGCGATCGGAACGCAGGCCTACCGCGGCTTGAAGCTCTCCTTCCAGCGCCGCGCGGCCAGCGGTCTGAGCCTGAGCGGCAACTACACCGTCTCGCACTGCACGACGGACACGCCGGTCACCGGCAATTTCATCCAGTTCAACAACACGTGGCTGAAACCGGGCGACCCGTCCTATGATCGCGGCAATTGTCCGTACAACCAGCGGGAGATCGCCAACCTCACCGCGAGCGCGCAGTCGCCGGCGTTCGGCAACTCCGCGCTCCGGGTGATCGCGTCGAACTGGCGGCTGTCCGGCATCCTGAACGCCAACACCGGCAACTGGCTCACCGTGACGACCACACGGGACCTGGCATTCAACGGGATCCCCAGCCAGCGGGTCGATCAGGTCCGCGGCAATCCGTACGGCACGAAGACGCTGACGACGTACCTGGATCCCGCGGCGTTCGCGTTCCCGGCCACTGGCACCCTCGGCAACGAAATCGCGAGAAGCATCGAGGGTCCGGGCTTCTGGAAGGTCGACGTCTCGCTGGCGCGCGCGCTGTCGCTCGGCACGTCACGGACGCTGGAGCTGCGCGTCGAGGCGTTCAACCTGTTCGACAATTTCAACTGGGGCGACCCCAACGTCAGCCTGGACGCCGGCACGTTCGGCCGCATCACGACGCAGACGGGCGATTCGCGCATCATGCAGTTCGCCATCAAGTACGGTTTCTGACCCTTCGACAGATGAAGAGAGGATTCCGATGAAGACACTCAGGATTGCGGGCCTCGCAGCCGTGACGATGGGCGTGTTCCTGACCGCCGTGCCGTCATTCGCCCATCACTCCTTCGCCGCGGAGTTCGACGCGGCGAAATGCCAGGAGTGGACCGGGATGCTCACGAAAGTCGAGTGGACCAATCCGCACGGCTTCTTCTACGTGGACATCAAGGACGCCAACGGAAAGGTCCAGAACTGGTCGTTCCAGACCTACGCGCTCATCACGCTGCGGAGAGCCGGCACGTCGCTGCAGCTCTTCAAGGACAACATCGGCAAGGACGTGTGGGTGCGAGGCTGCCTCGCGAAGAACGGCAAGCAGAATTACGCGGCCGCCGGATCGCTCAAGTTCGCCTCCGACGGCGTCGTGCGCCAGATGGGACAACTTCAGGATTAGCGGCAGGAGTAATCATGACGACATCCCGCCCTGTTGCCGCGTGCGCCGCCGTGCTGGCGCTCATCTGCCTGCAGTACGCGCCTGCCGGCGCGCAGGCTCCGAAATACACGATCACGGTGATGCCGCCTGGTGGCCCCGCGCCCAGGCTGCCTGACGGTCACCCGGATCTCTCGGGACACTGGCTGCCGAACAGCGCCGGTCAGGGGGTGAGCGGGCGCGACGGCGTCGACCCGGCCGCGCGGCGGCAGTTCGATCCGAAGGTCACCCCGGAAGAACGGCCGGCGTTCCAGCCGTGGGCCGAGGCGAAAATCAAGGCCATGACGCCCGTGGAGCTGGAGCTGTCGAAGTCGTCAGTCAACTGCATGCCTCGCGGTCTGCCCGCCATCTGGCTTCAGAACCCGTACTCCACCGTGATCGTCCATACACCGGCGATGATGGCGCAGTTATATGAAGTTCTGAACAACTGGCGCCTGGTCTATACGGATGGCCGGCCGGTTCCCAAGGATCCGGAGCCCTGGGTTCATGGCACCAGCACGACGCACTGGGAGCGGGACACCCTGGTGGTCAACTCGTCCGGCTTCGACGAGCGCACCTATGTGATGCCGACGGGGTGGTTTCACAGCGATGCGATGAAGGTCACCGAGCGGTATACTCGTCCCTCGAAAAACTACCTGATCGTGGAGATTATCGTCGACGATCCCAAGGTGCTGACGCGCCCCTGGAAGTCGGCGCCCCGCCGCTGGACGCTCGGCAACGGCGAGGTCTACGAGTTCTATTGCACGAACAACCACGAACTGGATGAGCTCGGAAAGCTGAAGGAACAGGAATCGTACGGAAAATAAACGCGCGTGGCGCCGCTGAGGTGAGTGACTTATGAAAAAGGGTTTTCTCGCACTCCTGCTGATCCCGATGTTCGCCGCGGTCACCGCGGCGCAGACCCCGGGTCCAACCGGCGATCCGGTCGCCGGCAAGGCGCTGTGGGATGGCGTTACGACCTCGTGCAAGAACTGCCACGCGCCGAACGCGTCGGGCGGCTTCGGCCCCGATCTCGCGGGCCGCAAGCTGACCTTCGCGCAGTTCAATCACGCCGTGCAGAAGCCGTGGGGCATCATGCCGTCGTTCCCGCAGCTGAACGAGAAGCAGGTGGCCGACCTGTACGCGTACGTCAGCAACCTGCCCGGCGTCTCCGAGCCGAGCGCATGGCGCTTCCCGCTGCCCGCCAACGCGCCGCCGGGACAGGTGCTCGCGCTCTCGACCATCGGCTGCGCGATGTGCCATACGCCCATCCTCGACACCCCGCGCCGCGGCATCGCCGAGGCCAACGGCGACTTCGAGTGGTTCAAGCACATGGTGTACGACCACACGAAGGCGATGCCCGAGCACTGCACCGCGGTGGGCCCCGGCAATCCGTACTGCCGCGCGGTCCGCATGGGCGACTACTCGCGGGCGCGGCTGCCCGAGGACATGCTGAAGCAGGTGTACGACTGGGCCGTCGGCCTGGGCCTCGAGATTCCCGTGACGACCGCCATCAGCAAGGCGGAGCAGGCGCCCAACGGCTTCACCAACAAGCTCGACGTCGTGAACAAGGGCGTCGAGGCCAGCAACGTCACGATCCACGTCATCGTGCCGGCCGGCGCGAAGGTGGTCACCGCGACCGGCGACGGGTACAAGGGCGTGCGCGCCGACCGCAAGACGAAGGCGAACGTCGCCGAGTGGCAGGTGGCGAAGCTGACGCCGAACGAGAAGCAGTCGTACTCGATCACGTTCTCGAAGGAAGTGGACCCCGAGCACGTCAAGGGGTCGATTCACTGGGTCACGCGCGGCGGGCGGCCGGCCGGGCCGAAGGACTTCGCCGAGATCGGCGGCGAGGAGAAGAAGGAAGAGGGCGGGCGCGGCGCCCCCGAGGGCGGGCGCGGCGGCGCGCCGACGCCACCGACGCAGTAGGCAGCTGGCGGTTGGCAGCTGGCAGTAGGCAGCAGGCGGCTCGCAGCAGGCAGCAGGCAGAAGGTTCTTGCTGCCAGCTGCCCGCTGCCAGCTGCGCGCTGTCCTTGACGTTCGCCGACGCGGTGGGCTACTGTCCGTCCGGTTTCATTTCCAGCTCAACTTCAAACGGCGAAACTTCGAACTATATAAGGGTTCCCTATGCTGACGTCGCTTGAGCAGAGCGCGTTTTCAACGTGGCTCCTCAGCTCGAACTCGATCTGGGCGTACCCCACCGTTCTCACGCTTCACACCTTCGGCATGATGGTGCTCGTCGGCGCGGCTCTCATGATCGACCTGCGGCTGCTCGGCTTCGGCCGCGGCATCCCGCTGCAGTCGATGGACCGGCTGTTCCGCGTGATGTGGGTGGCCTTCGCGCTCAACGCCGTCACCGGCACGATGCTGTTCGTCGCCGATGCGAGCAAGCGCGGCCCCTCGCTCATTTTCTGGACGAAGCTGTCCTTCGTCGCGCTGGGCCTGGTGATGGCGGTCCTCATCAGGCGCCGCAACTTCGAGGGGAGCGCGGAGACTGTCGTCATCAGCGGGGCGGCCAAGCGGCTCGCCATCGTTTCTCTTCTCGCGTGGAGCGCCGCGATCACTGCTGGCCGCCTCCTCGCGTACGTGGCCTGATATATGCCCGAACTAGCCAACCAGGCGGACCTCGCGCACCTCCATCTGCTGCTGAACCACTTCCCGACGATCGGGACGATTCTCGGCCTCGGTCTCCTTCTGCTCGCGTTCGTCCGCAAGAACGATCACCTGAAGAAGGTGAGCCTCGAGGTGATGTTCCTGATCGCGCTGGCGACGCTGCCGGTGTACGTCAGCGGGCAGGCGGCGGCCGAAGCGCTCAAGGGGCAGGCGGGGGTGTCGGCCGACGCGATCGCGCTGCACAACGACGCGGCGCTCGGTTCCTTCATCATGATGGAGATCACCGGCTTCTTCGCGTGGCTCACGCTGTGGCGCATCCGCCGCGTGGGACGGCCGACGACCGGTCTCACCTACACGGTGCTGGTGCTCAGCGTGCTCACCGCCGCCGCGGTCGCGCGCGCGGCGAACATGGGCGGCGACATCCGGCACCCCGAAATCGAGGGCGGGCAGTACGCCGGCCTCTTCGGCGCCGCCGCCGCGCCGGGCAGCGGGTTCATCTCGGCCGCCGGCATCAAGGACTTCGTGCTGCAGCATCCGTTCGTGTGGCCGGCCTGCGAGACGCTGCACTTCCTCGGCATGTCGCTGATGTTCGGCGTGCTGATGATCGTGAACCTGCGGCTGCTCGGCTTCCTCCGCGGCATGTCGTTCGCCTCGGTGCACCGGCTGCTGCCGTTCGGCCTCATCGGCTTCGGCATCAACTTCATCACCGGGATGTTCTTCTTCGTCGCGGCGTCGGAGCAGTACACGCAGAACGTGGCCTTCCACTACAAGGTCGTGCTCCTGATGCTCGCGGGCGTGAACTACCTGGTCCTCACCGTGTACGACGAGGCGTGGGCGCTCCCCGCCTCGGCGGACGCGCCGCTCTCGGGCAAGCTTCTCGGCGGGTCGGCACTCGTCCTGGCTGTCGGCGTCATGTATTTCGGGCGCATGCTGCCGTTCATCGGCAATGCGTTCTAGGCCTCAGAGGAACCCTGCATGCCGCTGACCCTGATCGTCGCTCTCATTGTGCTCGCCATGATCGTGATCGTCGCCGCCCTCGGATACTGGATAGACGAAGCGGAGGAACCGCTCGAACGCGGCGAGCGCGCGCCCGACGATCGCCAGCACCACCACCGCGTGTAGCGCCGCGTTCTCATCAGCGTCGCATCGAACGTCGCATCGAACCTGGGACGTAGAGGCGGACCTTCAGGTCCGCCTGGGCGGCTCAACCTCGCTGCAGTGGATCAGCCAGTGATGTCGCGC
>DASQAX010000399.1:0-8015 GCA_035635535.1 Vicinamibacterales bacterium
CGAAAGCGCCCGGAGGAAAGCCGCATGATCGCCCTGATCGCCGTAATGCTGGCCGCGCAACCCGCGGCCAAGTTGGATACCGCCAAGATCGAGCAGCTCACCGGGCTCAAGGGCCAATGGAACGAGAAGGAAGGCGTCTTCAAGGTGCAGGTGCCGCGGAGCGATCTGTCGGTTACTGCGGCGGGCGCCAAGCTCACGCCGCCCCTCGGCCTGACTGCCTGGGCCGCGTTTACCAAGGCCGGCACGCACACTGTCGTGATGGGGGACATGGTGCTCACCGAGGACCAGGTGAATCCGGCGATGGACGCCGCGCTCCAGAACGGACTCGAGGTCACCGCCCTGCACAACCACTTCTTATGGGAGACCCCCCGCGTCATGTTCATGCACATCGGCGGGATGGGCGATGAGGCGAAGCTCGCTGCCGCGGTGGGCAAGGTGTTCGAGACGCTGAAGCAGAAGTTCGACGTGCCGTCGGCGGACATCGATCCGGCGAACAGCAGCCTCGATCCGAAGAAGATCGATGCAGTGCTGGGACGCAGTGGCGAGCTGAACAAGGGCGTCTACAAGGTCACCATCGGCCGCGAAGTGAAGATGGCGGGCCACACGATG
This sequence comes from Vicinamibacterales bacterium, assembly GCA_035635535.1. Classification (GTDB taxonomy): domain Bacteria; phylum Acidobacteriota; class Vicinamibacteria; order Vicinamibacterales; family UBA2999; genus Gp6-AA40. Next base: position 610 of record DASQAX010000399.1, read on the forward strand.
GGCAACGCCATGGGCGTAAACACCTGGGCCGCTTTTGCGGGGAGCGACGACCGCGCCCTCGTCGACGGCGACTTCGCGATGTTGGAGAGCGAGTTGCAAGACGTGCTCAAGACGCTGCGCAACGGCGGGATCAACATCGTCGCCATCCACCAGCACATGACCGGCGAGAGCCCGCGAATGATGTTCCTGCACTATTGGGGCGTGGGTCCCACCGAGGATCTGGCGCGCACCCTCGCCGCCGCGCTGAAAAAGACGAAGGTCGCCTGAGCTTTTGGCAAAGGAGGTCGCAATGAAGACGTTTCTATTCGCTGCAGCAGCGCTGGTGTGCGCCACACCGGTACGTGCCGAAGGAGACAAGAGTGCGCTCGCCGCGAAGATGAAAGGCGCGAAGGTTCCGCTTTCGCAAGGCCTTGCGGCGAGCGCGAGCAAGGGCACGCCCATCTCCGGCAAATTCGAGGTGGAGGACGGGAAGCTGCAGCTCTCCGTGTACACCGCCGAGGGCACGAACTACTCGGAGGTGATCGTCGATCACAAGACCGGCAAGGTGAGGGAGTCGAAAGCGATTACCGGCGGCGACGATCTGACCGCGGCCAAGGCGCAGGCCGAGGCGATGGCGTCCGCGAAGGCGTCGCTGGAGGCGGCGGTGGACGAGGCGGTCAAGGCCAACAAGGGTTACCGCGCGGTGAGCGTGACTCCGTCGATGAAGGACGGGCATGCCACCGCGGAAGTCACTCTTCTCAAGGGCAAGGAGACCAAGACTGTGACGGAACAGCTGGAGTGAGCGGTACGGAGGCGAACGAGTGCAGCGGTCCGTTTCGGCCGTCGTGGCCGTTGCGCTCTGCACCGCGCGAGGTGCCTTCGCATAAAGGCCGTTCGACGGAACGGACGCCGCCATCGCCGAGCATGGCGCGCTCGGATCGAGCTCGGCCCGCCCGGCCTTCTGCGGGTGGGACCCTATCGGGTTCCTCGTCTTTTGCGCTGATCGATTGCCGACGGCGATGTTCAGGACTTGAGCACTTCTAGGCGCATCCGGAGCGGCGGACGGGCGTTCCGACTGCCGCCGGTCTGGCACGATGAGTGCAAAACGCTGGCGTCGTCCTTGGAGGACGATCCTGATGCGCACCCTTGCCGTGCTCGCGCTGTTCGCGACGACGGTCCACGCCCAGGAGCGAGTCGGACCGTTGACGCTCGATCAGGCGGTCGGATTCGCCATAGCCCATCATCCGGCTCTTCAGGCGGAGGCGTCCGCGGAAGGAGTCCGCCGCGAGCAGGTGTCGGTCGCTCGCGCGGGCTATCTGCCTTCGGTCGATCTCGCGCTTCAGGTCAACGCTGGGACCGGCAACGTTCTGCGAGGTGGCCTCTACTCCATGAAGGGCATCCCGGTCGTCTCGGGACCGCCCACCGGACGATCGTTCACCGATGCTTCGCTTGGAAGTGTCGTCGGAGTCGGCGTCTCGTGGGATGCCATCGGGCTCCTGCAGAAGATGGCGGAGGTCGACGCAGCCCTCGCCGACGAGGCGCAGGCCCGCGCGACCGTCGACGCGCGCCGCCTGGCAATCGCGTTCGAAGCAGCCGATCAGTTCCTCGACGTCCTGGCGCGAGCCGAGACGGTGCGCTCGGCGCGCGCGAGTGTCGAGCGCGGGCGTGTCTTCGATACCATCGTCGAGGCACTTGCGAAGCAGGAGCTGCGCCCCGGCGCCGACGCGTCACGCGCGCGAGCGGAGCTGGCGCTCGCCGCAACCCAGCTCATCCGCGCCGAGCAGGCCGAGGAGGTCAGCCGCACGGAGCTGGCGCGTGCGCTCGGAATCGCCGGCGCGCACATCGAGATCGCAGCCGGTCACCTGCTCGCGCGCGGCGCAGCACCGGCCGAGACAAAAGCGAAGCACCCACTCGTCATCGAAGCCGAGGCGGCCGAGCGCGCCGCGCGAGCGAGAAAGCACGCCGTCGAGCTGGCGTATCTGCCGCGGCTCGACCTCTTCGCGTCGTTGTGGGTGCGCGGCAGCGGATTGACGTCCGGGACGCTTCCGCCCAGCCCCGCCGAAGGCATTCGTCCGGACACGCCGAACTGGCTGACCGGGCTTTCGCTGTCGTGGCCGGTACTCGAACTGGTGACCGTGCGAGCCCGATCCCGCGTCGAAGCAGCGCAAGTCCGGGTCGCCGACGCGCGCAAGCGGGAAGTGATGCAAGCGGTGCAGGCGCAGTTCGATGCGGCGCGCCAGATCCTCGACGCCGCTGGCAAGGAAGCGGCGAACACGCCCATCGCGCTGGAGGCCGCGCGCGCCACCGAATCGGAGGCGATTTCGCGCTACAGGAGCGGGCTGGCCGGCGTGGTCGAGGTCGCCGACGCGCAGCGCCTCCTCGCCCAGGCCGAGATCGAAGACGCGGTCGCGCGCCTGAACGTGCGCCGCGGCGAGCTGTTGTTTGCCCGCGCGATCGGGGATCTGGGCCCGTTCCTCGACGGCGTGCGGGGAAGTCGCTAGATGTTTCTCGTCCTCCGCGCGCTGCGCCGACCCTTCACCGTGCTCGTCGCGGTCCTGGCCATCCTGCTCTCGGCGGGCCTCGCGGTACGGCGCGCGCCCGTCGACATCTTCCCGAGCCTCGGCGTGCCGGTCATCTACGTCGTCCAGCCGTTCGGCGGCATGTCACCGGCGCAGATGGAAGGCCAGATCGTCGCCTATTACGAGTACCACTTCCTCTACGTCGCCGGCATCGAGCATATCGAGTCGCAGTCGATCCAGGGCATGGCGATGCTGAAGCTGTACTTCCACCCCGGCACCGATATCGCGGAGTCGATGGCGCAGGTGACGGCGATGACGTTCCGCGCGACCGCGTTCATGCCGCCTGGGACCCTGCCCGCCTTCATCTTGCGGTACGACGCCGGCTCGATTCCCGCCGGACAGCTCGTCTTCTCCAGCGACCGCCGGTCCGATGCCGAGATCCAGGATCTCGCGCTCTATCGCGTACGGCCGCTGCTCTCGACGATTCCTGGCGTGTCGGCACCGCCACCGTCGGGCGGCAAGGTTCGAACCATCGTCGTCTACGCCGATCCCGATCGCATGCGCTCGTACGGTATCGCGCCCGACGAGATCGCGACCACACTTGCCCGTGAAAACCTGACGCTTCCCGCCGGCAATGTCCGCGTCGGCGACTTCACCACCATCTCGCAGACGAACGCGATGGTGCAGAAACCGACCGACCTCGAGAGCATCCCGCTGCGTACGGGGTCTGGACCTACAGTCTACTTGCGCGACGTCGCCAGGGTCGAGGACGGCGCGGACATCGTCTACAACATCGCCCTCGTCAACGGCCGTCGCACCGTCTACTTGCCGGTCACCAAGCGCCCCGACGCCTCGACGCTCGACGTGGTCAACGAACTGAAGGCGATGTTGCCGAAAATGCGCTCGCTGGTGCCCGACGACGTCCACATCGATCTCGCGTTCGATCAGTCGATCTACGTCAAGGGCGCGATCTCGGGCCTGGTCACCGAGGGCCTCCTCGGCGCGGTTCTGACCGGTCTCATGGTCCTGCTCTTTTTGCGCGATTGGCGGTCGGCGCTCATCGTGGTCCTCACCATCCCATTCTCCCTCCTCGCTGCCGTCGTCGGGCTGCGGCTCGTCGGACAGACCGTGAACATCATGACCCTCGGCGGTCTCGCGCTCGCGATCGGGATCCTCGTCGACGAAGCTACCGTCGCAATCGAGAACATCCATCGCCACCTGGAAACCACGCCACAAGCCAGCCGCGCCGTCGTCGGCGCCATGCGCGAAGTCATCGTGCCTCGCCTCCTCGCAATGCTGTGCGTGATCGCCGTCTTCATTCCCTCGTTCTTCGTGGTCGGCGTTGGACGTGCGCTGTTCCCGCCGCTGGCGCTCGCCGTCGCCTTCTCGATGATCGCGTCATACCTCCTGTCAAGCACGCTCGTCCCGGTACTGGCGGTCTGGTTGTTCCGCAACCGGACGGCCAAGGCCGAGCAGAGGCCGGGCTTCCTTGGTCGACTGCAGGAGCGATACGGACACCTCGCCGCGGACATCGTGCGGCTGCGCTGGCGGGTCGTTCTGGTCTACGCCGCAGTGTGCATTTCCGTTCTCCTACTCGTCGGCCGCCTCGGTACCGAGTTGTTCCCGCGAGTTGACACCGGTCAATTCCAGCTTCGGGTGAGGGCGCCTGCTGGAACCCGTCTGGAGAAGACCGAGGAGATCGTCCTCGACGTCGACCATGCGATCCGCGAGGAGGTGGGCGCGCAGTTCGTGCAGATCACCCTCGGCAACGTCGGGAATCCGCCGTGGTCGTATCCGGTCAATGCCATCTACACCTGGAACTCCGGACCGCAGGAGGCAGTGCTGCTGGTGGCGCTCGAGCCGGGGAAGCGCCCAAGCGTCGACGCGCTGGAAGAGCGCCTCCGGAAGAAGCTCGCCGCACGCTGGCCCAACGTGCGCTTTTCGTTCGAGGCTGGCGACATCGTCTCCCAGGTGCTCAACTTCGGTGCGCCGACTCCGATCAACGTCACGGTGTCGGGCAACAACCTCGCGGAGACGCGCGCCTTCACGCAGAGGATCGCGAATGAGCTGACGCCCATTCCTGGTTTGCGCGACGTGCAGATCTCCCAGGCGCTCGATTATCCGACGCTGGACGTGCAGATCGATCGCGAGCGTGCGGGACAACTCGGCGTCACCGTCGATGTCGTCGCCAAGTCGATCGTGGCTGCGACGTCGTCGAGCGCGCTCACGACGCCGAACTACTGGACCAGCCCCACCACGGGCGTTCCGTACCGCGTAGCCGTGCGCGTGCCCGAGAACCAGATCGGCTCGGCCGACGATCTGCGCAACCTTCCGGTCATGCCCGACGGCGCGCCGCGACCATTGGTCAGCGACATCGCCACGGTGACGCCGGGCGAAACGCCAGGCGAGATCGACCACTGGAACAGTCAACGCATGCTCAGCGTCACCGCCAACGTCGCCGGCCATGATCTCGCGGCCGCGGCGCGGCAGGTCGATGCAGCCGTCAAGCGCGCAGGCACGCCGCCGCGCGGGTCGACAGTCGCCGCGCACGGCCAGATCGAGCAGATGCTCCTGACGCTGGCGAGCCTCCGCGGAGGCTTGCTGCTGGCGATCGTCGTCGTCCTGCTGCTGCTCGCGGCCAACTTCCAGTCGATCCGCGCCGCGCTCGTGGTGTTGTCGACGACCCCGGCGGTACTCGCCGGCGTAGTTCTGGCGCTGCTGGTGACCGGCACCTCGCTCAACGTGCAGTCGATGATGGGCACGATCATGTCGATCGGCGTCGCTGTCGCGAATGCCGTGCTCCTCATCACCTTCGCCCGCGAGCGGCGCCGCGCCGGCGACGAGCCCGCGACCGCCGCGATCGCCGCTGCCCGCGGCCGGCTGCGCCCCATTCTGATGACGTCGGCCGCGATGATCGCCGGAATGATTCCGATGGCGCTTGGCCTCGGCGAGGGCGGCGCGCAGTCGGCGCCGCTCGGGCGTGCCGTCATCGGGGGCTTGATCGCGTCGACCGTCGCCACGCTCGGCGTCCTGCCGGCGATGTTCGTGGTGGGTGAGCGCAAAGGCCCGTGGCAATCGGCCTCGCTCGATCCGGATGATCCCGACCACCAGGAGGCCACCTTATGAGGACGGCTACTCTCGTACTGATCGTCGCGCTCGCGGGTTGCGAGCGCTCGTTGGCGTCGCCAGCATCTGCGGCAGCGGCGGCCGAAGCGGTGGCCACCGTCGAGGTCGTGCAGGTCAAAGCCGACAAGCTCGACACGACGGCGCGCCTTCCGGGCGAGCTGACGGCCTACGAGATGGTGGCGCTCTACCCGCGTGTGAACGGCTTCGTCGACCAGATCGGCGTCGACCGTGGCTCGACGGTAAGGCGCGGCCAACTCCTCGCGAGGCTATCGGCGCCCGAGCTGGCGTCGCGGCGCGCCGAGGCGCAGTCGAACCTGTCAGCCGCGCTGTCGACCTTCCAGCGCACGCGCGCGGCCTCCGAAACGCCGGGCGCCGTCGCCAAGCACGACCTCGAACTCGCCGAGGCCGCGGTCAAGGCCGAGGAGGCGCGGGTCCAGTCGTTGCAGACACTGGAGAGCTATCTCTCGGTGCGCGCGCCATTCGACGGCGTCATCACTGAGCGCAACGTGGATCCCGGCGCGCTCGTCGGACCGCCGGCGGGCGCGAACGCAACACCGATGCTGCGCATGGAGTCCGTTGGTCATTTGCGGCTGACGGTCGCGGTGCCGGAGACCGCCGTTGGAGCGATCGCGGAAGGCGCGAAGGCGGAGTTCGTCGTGCGCACCTGGCCGGGACAGCGGTTCGGCGGCGTCATCAAGCGTGTCGCGCACGCGATCGACACGAAGACCCGCACGATGCCAGTGGAGCTCGACGTGGAGAACAGGAACAACAAGCTCGCGCCCGGCATGTTCGCCGAGGTGTTCTGGCCGATTCGACGCGACGCGCCCTCCCTGTTCGTGCCATCCAGCGCGATCGTACAGACGACCGAAACGACCTACGTCGACCGTGTCCGCGGCGGCGCGATCGAGCAGGTGGCAATACAGCGCGGAACGGCGCTCAAAGACCGCGTCGAGGTGTTCGGACCGCTCCAGGCAGGAGACCTCGTTCTCACACGTGGATCCGAAGAGCTGAAGGACGGGACCAAGGTGCTGACGAAACCGTACGTACCTGACGGCGGGGCGGGGACGTAAAGCATGAACCAGTCTGACGTTCAACTACTCGGAGGACTCCTCCCGGATGTTGGCGCTCATGAGAAAGCGCAGAAATCTGGACCGCCCGCCGGCTCATGATCGTGGCTTGCGGCGGGCCGGCTTCGCCTCCTCGGCCTCGCGGGCCCTGTAGCTCTTGCCCTCGAGGCCCGGCCCGGCCGCCGCCGCGCGGCCACCTGCCCCTCGGAGGACGCACACGCGACTCGCGCCGCCGCGGGCGGAGGCTCACGGCGTCGTGGGGATGGAGGTCCGCTCCAACACGGGCCGGAGCACGAAGCTCGAGCGCACGCCGGTCACGCCCTCGATGCGGGTGATGCGGTTGAGGAGCAGCTTCTGGTAGCCGTCCATGTCGCGGACGACGACCTTGAGCACGTAGTCGGCCTCCTCGCCGGTAACGAGCAGGCACTCCAGCACCTCGGGGAGCACGCGGATCTTGGCGTCGAAGTTCGCGAACCGCTCCGGCGTGTGCCGGTCGAGCGTGATGTGGACCAGGGCCATGAGCGCGAAGCCGAGCTTCCTCCCGTCCACGATGGCCCGGTACCCGGTGATGAAGCCGCGCTTCTCCAGCGCGCGGACGCGCCGGAGGCACGGCGACGGCGAGAGGCCGATGCGGTCGGCCAGGTCCTGGTTGGCGAGCCGCCCGTCGCGCTGCAGGTGCTCCAGGATCTGGCGGTCCAAGCGGTCCAGCGCGGCC
>DASQAX010000400.1:0-9451 GCA_035635535.1 Vicinamibacterales bacterium
TCCGGCAGCGTGAGCAGCGAGGCGTCCCACGTGTCGGCCTTGAAGCGCGCCGCGTCGTTGATGGGAAGGCCCGCGTAGTCTCCGACGTCAGGGCCCGGAACCCGCTCGGGTTGATCCTCGTGAAAAATGGGAGCCCAGACGCCGCCCAGATCGATCTGCGCGAACGCGCGCCCGGGCGTCGCGAGCGCCGCCATCGCGATCGCGGCGATCATGAATCGGTTCGGGATATTCATAGTGTCCCCGTTCTCGACGTGCCTGACAGGGCCGACCTGAAGGTCGGCCCCTACGACCGTAGTTGCTACGATCGTAGAGGCGGACCTTCAGGTCCGCCTTTTAAAAATCGAACTGGATGCTGAACTTCGCCAGCCGTGCGTTGAGGATCTCCGTCGGACGCATCCAGGCGGCGAAGTTCTGGTTCACGTTGATCAGCGCATCCGTGTTCAACGCATTGTAGATGTCGAGGCTGACGATCGAGCGGCTTTTTCCGGCGCGCAGGATCTTGCCGAACCGGAGGTCGAGCTCGTTGCGCCGGTCGACGAAGACGCTGTTCGGCGACAGGAGGCCGACGGTCACGTTCGCCGACCCGCCGGCGAGCGGCCGGCCGAGCGTCGAGCTCGCGGCGAGGAACTGGTTGCTGGCCGCGAATGCCGCGTTGATCTCGTTGCCCGGCGTGCTCCGGAACGTCCCCGCCAGCTGGACGTCGATCCGCGGAACGGTGTACACGCCGTACATCTTCACCTGCGTCAGCATCGGCGACGCCCGATGGCAGTACTGCGCGGGCCGCCACATCGCGGGCGTATTCGGCGTCTGCGACGCCTGGGCGCCCGTCATGTTCAGCATCTCGGGCAGCTTCGCCACGATCTCGCAGTTGTCCTCCAGCGTCCGCCCGGAGCTGAGCCCGCCCTGGAACACCAGGCCGTTCTGGAGCCGGGCGCTGAGGCTGACATCGATCCCGTCCCAGTGCTCGATCTGCTTGCCGAACTTGTCGGACAGCGTGTTGTAGTTCTGCTGCTGGCCGAACTTCTCAGGCTTCACGTCATAGAGCCCGGAGAGCGTGTACCCGCCATTGCCGGGCAGCCGCGGGTCCGCCGGGACCGTGAGGTTGAACGGCGTGAAGTCGTCGGGTCCGACGGCCAGGTTGTCCGTGACCGTGAAGTTGCCCCAGATCCGACGGAAGTAGCCGACGTCGACGGCGAGCCCGCGCCGCAGCTCGTGCTGAACGCCTGCCGAGAATTCCCAGTTCCGCATGCGGTTGCCGAAGCCCCTGAGCAAGTCCGGGTCGTAGAGCTCCGCGGGGCGCGTCGAGCCGAACGCCGCAGGCGCCGTCGGCCCGCACTCGCCGTTGGCGGCCGGGTTGGTCAGCTCGCAGTCGGGCGCGAAGTTCCTGTTCGCGTCGTTCCACGAGCGGTTCGCCGAATTGACCAGCACGTTCACCGGATTCGGATTCGATCCGAGCACGTTCAGCGTCTGGCCCAGGAGGTACTTGTTGAACGTCACCTTGATCGCGGTCTTGCCGTTGCCTCGCAGATCGTAGGCGGCGCCGGTTCGATAGGTGAGGTCCTTCCACCCGAGGTTGTCCTGCGCCGGGAAGGTCAGGTCGCGCGTGGGCACGAGCGGTCCCGGCCCGACGTGCTGTTCCGGAAAGCTCGTGGCGAAGTAGTCGTAGCGCAGCGCCACGTTGAGCGTGAGCCGGTCCATCTGCCACTGGTCCTGGCCGAAGACGCCGAGGTCGTTGTCCTGGTTGCTGCGCGCCGTAAAGGGCGTCGCATACAACGTGACCTGGTTCGGGATCCCGTTGTTGAACCGGTACTGGTACGGCTGGTAGTTGTAGGTTTCCTGCTCGAGGTATCCGTGCGTCCGGTTGAACCCCACCTTGAGGTTGTGCGTGCCCGTCACGTAGGACATCGCCGCGCGGTACGCGAAGTTCGGCACGCGGGTGTTGTTGAACCCGAGGGTGCTCGGGCCCTGGCCGATGCCGCCCATCCGGTACGCCAATCCCGTTGACTGCTCCACGACGGAAATGAGCGACGGCAGCGCGGCCGCCGCGGCCGAATCGTCCAGCGAGCCCCGCCTCTGCAGCTGCATGTTGCCCCAGCGCTCGTACAGGTGCAGGCCGACCGCTTCGAGCAGCAGGCGGTTGGTCACCGGCGAGGTCCACTCCGCGTGCTCCTGCCGCAACCGCGGGAAGCGCCGGTCGTAGCCGGCCTCGGGCGCTCTCGTCGCGCTGATGAAGTTCGGGCACTGGCACCAGCTGTCGGCCTTGTAGGTCCCGGCGATCTTGTTTCGCGGCGTCGCCTGCCACGTCACGCGGAGGCTGTTGTTGAACGAGCGTCCCGCGTTGATGCCGCGCTGGGTGGTGTCGGGCTCGTAGAGCCACTTCGTCGCGTCGAACGCGTTCTTGTTCACGAACACCGGCGCGTAGTTCTCGACCTCGTTGTAGCGCGTCGAGAACCAGAACCAGACGCGGTCGTGCCGCAGCGGCCCGCCCAAGGATTCGTTGAGATCCCAGTTGTGCTTCACCGCGTTCGGTGTGCCGAGGCCCGCGTCCTTGAGACGCTGCGTGAAGTTGCTCCCCTGCAGGCTGCCGCTCGAAAAGGTGAAGAAGGTCGAGTTGGCGAACGTGTTGCCGCCGTCGCGCGGGATGAAGTTGATCCGCACGCCGCCGGTGGCCATCTCCGCCGACAGGCCCGACGAGTCGACCGTGATCTCCTGGGCGGAGCCGACGTCGGGAATCTGCCCGCCGACGTTGCCGCCGGCCTGCAGCGTCATCGTGTTGATCCCGTTGAGCGTGACGCGCTGATCGACGGTGCGGCTCCCATGGATCGTCACGCTGCCGCCGGTGCCCTGGAGCTCCGACCCGCCGACGTCGTTGCCGCCGCCCGTGGTCCCCGGAATCAGGCGCGCGAGCGTCACGTAGTTCCGCGCCGTCGGCAGCGCGTCGATCATCTCCGCCGACAGCACCTGCTGCCGCGTCACGGTCTGCACGTCGACCGCCGGTGATTCCCCGGTGACGGTGACCGTTTCCTGCACGGCGCCGACGCGCATCTCGGCGTCGACGCGCGAGACCGACGAGCCCGCCAGCTCGATCCCGTCGCGGGCGACGGTCGAGAACCCGGTGAGCGTGAACGTCACGCGGTAGAGCCCGGGCCGCAGATCGACGATCTGGAACCGGCCGTTGCCATCCGTGACGGCGGTCCGGGTCTTCTCGATGAGCACCGGACTCGATGCGTCGACCGTCACGCCCGGCAGCACGGCGCCGGACGGGTCCTGCACCACGCCGGTGATTGACGCCTGGGCCGACGCGAGCGCCGGCAGCAGCAGCATCCACGAGAGCACGAACATGACCGCGGTGAATCGGCGCATCTCGCAATCTCCTCCGTCTGTTTCGGATCCCCGGATCCCGGCTCCCGGATCCCGGCCTGAATCCCGGTGAAGGGCCCCCAGCATTCTTCTAATCGGAGCGGCCGTCTCCGTCTTGCAGAAACGGGACGGCAATGAGCAGAATCCTGTGCTAGCCGTTGCGGCGGTAGACGCCGGGCGACACGCCGGTGTGCCGAATCATCCAGTGCGAGAGGTGGCTCTGCGACGAGAAGCCGACCGACAGCGCCACGTCGATGATCGGCATCTCGGAGTTGCGCAGCAGTTCCTTCGCGCGCTCGATGCGCCGCGCGAGCACGTACTGATGCGGTGACTGGCCCACGGCGGCCTTGAACGCGCGCGCCAGGTACAGCGGGCTGATCCCGACCTGCGCCGCCATCGCGTCGAGCGTCAGCGGCTGGTCGAGATTGGCCTCGATGAACTCGATCAGCTGCCGCATGCGCTGGTGCGACACGGCAGGCGCCGTCGGCAGGCCGGCCAGACGCGACTGCACCGAGTGGGTGCGCGCCAGGTGCACGGCCATCATCTGCGCGACGGTGTCGATATAGAGGCCGTCCCGCACCGACCCGGTGCGCAGGGCGTCGGCGAGCGCGATGGCGAGCTGCTCGAGCAGCGGATCGACGATGCCGAAGCGTGGCACAATCTCGGCCGCCGCCGCGTCGCAGCCGCACAATTCGCTCACCGCGGCCTCGTACAGCGATCGCCGCAGGTAGACCTGGAGGATCTCAGGGTGTCCGTGATGCTCCCATTCGGTGACGGTCTCGGGCGGCGTGACGCAGATGTTGCGGGGGCCGAGCAGTCCCTTCTCGCGCCGCGCGCCTTCGATCTTCCGCGTCACCTCGCAGGGATGCGTGATGTGGTAGATGATGAACGGGTGATCGAGCGCCGATTCCGTCACATGGAGCGGCGCTTCCTTGAAGATCGCGGCGTGCAGCGACCGCCAGCCGCTGTCCTGGCTGTGCGCGACGAGCTCGTTCTCCGGCCGCAGCGCGCGCCCGTGTGTTTCGCCGGTCGTAAAGGGAGTGTCCGGCAGCGTCATGGCGGTGTCCCGCGTTCGTGGTGGGCCTCTTATACGCCGCCACGCGACTAGAGATCAATACGCCATGCACCACTTCGGGCACTTCGACCCCGCCGCGCTTGCAGGTCATCCCGTCTACCACGGGCACGGCGACGGCTACCGGCAGGCGACGCTCGTCGACCACGCCGCCGGGTCGGTCCACACCGGTCTCGCCATCGCCGAGCTTGCGCCTGGCGGAACGCTCGCGCCGCACGTCCACTCCTACGAGGAGAGCTTCTACGTGCTGAGCGGCGAGGCGATTCTCCGCGTCAACGATCAGGTCTGGCGCGTCGGTCCGGGCGATCTCGGCGCGCTCAAGGTCGGCACTGTGCACGCGTGGCGCGCGGCCGGCGCGGCTCCGGTGCGCTGGCTGCAAATGGCCGCGCCGCAGCCGAAGCCGCCCGGCAAGGAGCGCGACACGTTCTTCCTCGAGAACGCGTCCGTACCGGGCGACGCGCCGCGTCTCGATCTCGGCCGGCTCGACGGGAACCTGCTCGGCCACTTCGACGTGGGACAGATTCCCCCGGGCGACGAAGGGCGCATCGAGGCGGGCGGCCTCAAGGGCGTCTTCCTGAAGTGGCTCATCGACGAGAAGCTCGGCGCGCGCCACCATCGCCTGCTGTTCATCGAGTACCTGCCCGGCGTCTCGATCGGCCTGCACGACCACACGTACGAAGAGGCATACTTCATCCTCAGCGGCGAGGTCGACGCGACGATGGATGGCGCGCGGCACCGGGCGAGGGCCGGAGACGTGCTCTGGACCGGCGTCGGGTGCGTCCACGCGTTCGCCAACACGGGCCGCGAGCCCGTCCGCTGGCTCGAGACGTTCTCCCCGCAGCCGCCGCAGGAGAACGTGTTTCGGTTCATGGCCGAGTGGGAGCAGCGCGCCAGGGAACTGGAGGGATCATGACCGAGCAACGCACGCGCCCGTTCACCGGCGCCGAATACCTCGAGAGCATCCGCGACGGCCGCGAGATCTGGATCTACGGCGAGCGCGTCAACGACGTGACGACGCATCCCGCGTTCCGGAACACCGTGCGCATGATCGCGCGGCTCTACGACGCGCTGCACGATCCCGCCCGCAAGGACACGCTCACCATCCCGACCGATACGGGCAGCGGCGGCTACACGCACCGGTTCTATCGCGCGACGCGCAACGTCGAGGAGCTCGTCGCCGCGCGCGACGCGATCGCCGAATGGGCGCGCGTCAGCTACGGCTGGATCGGCCGCAGTCCCGACTACAAGGCCGCCTTCCTGGCCACGCTCGGCGCCAATTCCGACTTCTACGCGCCGTACGACGAGAACGCCCGGCGCTGGTACAAGAAGGTGCAGGAGGAGGTGGCGTTCGTCAATCACGCGATCGTCAACCCGCCCGTCGATCGCGATCGGCCGCTCGACGAGGTGAAGGACGTGTACATGCACGTCGAGGAGGAGACCGACGGCGGCCTGATCGTGAGCGGCGCGAAGGTCGTCGCGACGACGTCGAGCCTGACGCACTACAACTTCATCGCCAACAACGGCGCGCTCCCCATCAAGACCAAGCCGTTCGCCTTCGTCTGCATCGTGCCGACCAATGCACGGGGGGTGAAGCTGTTCTGCCGGCCGTCGTACGAGATGACGGCGGCGGTCATGGGATCGCCGTTCGACTACCCGCTCTCGAGCCGGATGGACGAGAACGACTCGATTCTCGTCTTCGACAAGGTGTTCGTGCCCTACGAGAACGTCTTCGCGTACGGCGACATCGACAAGGTCAACAACTTCTTCCCGCGCTCCGGGTTCCTCCCGCGCTTCATGTTCCAGGGGTGCACGCGCCTGGCGGTGAAGCTCGATTTCCTGGCGGGACTGCTGCTGAAGGCGGTCGAGGCGACCGGCGTCAAGGACTTCCGCGGCGTGCAGGCGCAGGTCGGCGAGGTGCTCGCGTGGCGGAACCTGTTCTGGGGACTGACGGACGCGATGGCGCGGACGACGATGCCGTGGACCGACGGGTACGTGCTGCCCAACCTGGATTACGGCCTGGCGTACCGCGTGATGTCCAGCATGGCGTACCCGAAGATCAAGGAGATCATCCAGAACACGCTGGCGAGCGCGCTCATCTATCTGCCGTCGAGCAGCCTCGACCTGAAGGTGCCGGAATTGCGCCCGTATCTCGATCAGTTCGTTCGCGGATCGAACGGCTACAGCGCGGAGCAGCGCATCAAGCTGATGAAGCTGCTGTGGGACGCGATCGGCACCGAGTTCGGTGGCCGGCACGAGCTGTACGAACGAAACTACTTCGGCAACCACGAGAGCATCCGGTTCGAGACGCTGATGGTGTCGGACCTGACCGGGGCCAGCGCGAAGTACAAGGGGTTCGCCGAGCAGTGCATGGCCGAGTACGACTTGAACGGGTGGACGGTACCCGACCTGATCAACCCCGACGACGTCAGCGTCGTCATGAAGAAGCGCGGTGTAGGGGCGGTGTGATCGATCCGCGCGCGTTCCGCCAGACCGTCGGACAGTTCGCCACGGGCGTGACGATCATCACGACCGCGGCCGGCGGCGCGATCCGCGCGCTGACGGTCAACTCGTTCACCGCCGTCTCGCTCGATCCGCCGCTCGTCCTGTTCTGCGTGGGAAAGGGGACGAAAACAGGCCAGGCCGCCCACACGATGCCGGGGTTTGCGGTCAACATCCTCCGGCAGGAGCAGCAGGATCTCTCCACCTATTTCGCCGGAGGGTGGACGCATCCGCTGCCGCCGGCGTTTACGTTCCTCGACTGGGACGGCAGCCCGCGGCTCGAGGGGTGCGCGGCGTCCGTCGGCTGCTCGACGCACGCCGTCCACGACGGCGGAGACCATTGGATCGTGATCGGGAAGGTGGTGGCGCTCCACCGGACGACGTGCGCGTCGCCGCTGATCTTTCACGGAAGCCGCTACGCGAACCTCGGAACGACCTTCGAAAGCGAAATCCTGGTATCCGGTTTCTGATTCATGCAGGGAGACGATCGATGAAGGGCAGACTCCTCGTTGTGCTGACGATCGCTGTCGTAGGAGCCGGCATGACGGCCCGCGCACATCATTCCTTTGCCGCGACCTATCACGAAGATCAGACCGTCAAGATCGAAGGCAAGCTCGTGCAGTTCCTGTTCCGCAACCCGCATTCGTTCGTCCACGTCGAGGCGCCGGACGAGAACGGCGAGATGCAGCGGTGGGCGGTCGAGTGGGGCGGCGTCGGCCAGCTGGCCGGACAGGGTATTACCCGCGAGACGCTCAAGGCGGGCGATGTCGTGGCCATCACCGGCAACCCGGGACGCAATCCCGCGGACCATCGCCTCCGGATGGTGACGCTGAAACGGCCGTCCGACGGGTTCACGTGGGGACAGCAGCCGGGACAGGTCGTCGACTGACATGAGAACGTTCGCCTCGTCTTGCGTGTCGCTGGCCGCCTGCCTCGTCCTCACGAGCGGGGCCGCGGCGCAGGATCTCGTCATCACCAACGCGCGGATCGTCGTCGGCAGCGGCCAGGTGATCGACTCGGGCACGATCGTCGTTCGCGACGGGAAGATCGCCGCGGTGACCGGTGGCGCGGTCCAGGTCCCGAAGGGCCTGCAGGCGATCGACGCGAGGGGCATGAGCGCGATGCCCGGGTTCATCGACGGTCACAAGCACCTGGCGGACGGCCCAACGGGGAAGGCGTGGATGCAGTCGCTGCTGGAAGCCGGCTACACCACCGTCCTGATCGGCGGCGGACCGGCCGAAGCGAACCTCGCCCTCGCGAAGAAGATCGAGTCGGGCGAGTACAACGGGCCGCGAGCCATTCCATCCGGAGCGGTGGCGCTGCGACAGACGCCTGCCGAAGCGCGCGCCGCCGTCCAGGCCCTCGCGAAGATGGGCATCAGGCACACCGGTGAAATCGCCCTGACGCCCGAGCCGGCGCCGCCGCAGGCGGAAGTCGAGACGCTGAGGGCGATCGTGGACGAGGCGAAGAAGGTGGGCATCCAGGTGAACGTGCACGCGGTCAGCAGCCCGGCGATGATCGCGGCGATCGACGCGGGCGTGACACGGCTCGTGCACCTGCCGAACAAGGACTGGACCAGTTACGAGCAGGCCGATGCGGTTGCGAAGGCCGGCGCGATCGTCGCGGGCCTCATCGCCTTCGGCGCGCCGAACGTCGACACCCTGTCGCAGGGGGCGGCGCCGGTGCAGTGGCCGAAAGACAACACGCCGCGCTTTCGCGACGGCAAGCCGTGGCCCGAGGCGATCGCCGGCGCGAACCGCGACGCCAGGGGGCGCGCGACCGGCACCGAGGGCGGCTATACCATCGTCAACGCCAGGCGCATCTGGGACGCGGACCCGAATCACACGACCATCTCGTACTCCACCGACCAGAACGCCGACGACCTCGTCGTGCTCGAGCACGAGCTGAAGTCGTTCAGCATCGTCTTCTCGATGGCCGACATCCACCGGATCATCGGGCCGAACGCCGCGCGGTTCGTCGGGATGGCCGATCAGATCGGCACGCTCGAAGCCGGCAAGCTCGCGGACATCATCCTGCTCGATGGCGACCCGACGAAGAACATCTACGAGATGCTGAAGACGAAGGTCGTGCTGAAGGAGGGGAAGATCGTCGTCGACAAGCGGCCGCCGCCACCGGCGGCGACGACGGGACGTCCGCGCTCGACCCGCTAACCGCCCGACCCCGCGCCAGACTGTTCCCAATTGCCGCAGTCGTAAGCCGCCGCTTCCTGCATCGTTTGTCCCGGTGCAGAACGCTGCGCTGGCTATGCATGCGGTGATCTTCCCCACCGTATCATGCGTTTTCATGGAGGTGCACATTCATGGCGTCAACACCCATCCCTGTTGCCACGCTCAAAGCCACTGGCGGCGTGCCTGAAGTCGAGATCGTCGTCGGTCACCTCCACCGCGCCGACTATCAGCTGTTGCTGTTCGACACGCACGGCGCCAACCCAGTGGGCGTCGGTTCCGCGGACGGCAAGGGAAAGACCGGCGACCAGGTTCCCGATCGGTTTCCGCTCGC
>DASQAX010000401.1:0-2945 GCA_035635535.1 Vicinamibacterales bacterium
CTTATGCTCGAGCGCGTTCAGTCCCGCGCACGCATTCGGTTGCTCAATGGCGATGTAGGAGACGTGTCAGTGTGCAATCCACTTCACTGGTTGGACCAGGAGCGGCCCGGAAGTGGTCTTACAGGACGAGCGCCATCGCGAACCCGTCGTACCCCTTCGCGCTGACCGTCTGCACCATCGTCGCACTCACGCGCGTGTCGTCCTTCAATCGATCGTTGAAGCGTCGCACGCCTTTGATGTTCGGATCGTCGCTCGACGCGTCGATGACGCCGCCCTTACGGACGACGTTGTCGACGACGATGACGCTGCCCGGATGAGAAAGCCTGACGGCCCAGTCGAAGTATTCGGCGAGGTTGGGTCGATCGGCGTCAATGAAGGTGAAGTCGAAGGGCGGCTGCTTCTCCGCCGCCAGCTGAGGCAGCGTATCCAGGGCGTTGCCGAGACGAATCTCGATACGCCCGCTCAGCCCCGCGCGCTCGACGTTCGCGCGCGCGATGTCCGCGTGCGTGGCATTGGCTTCGAGCGTGATCACGCGGCCGGCCGGCGGGACCGCGCGCGCGAGCCAGATCGTGCTGTACCCGGCGAGCGTGCCGACCTCGAGTATGCGTTTCGCGCCCTGCGCCCGCACCATCAGGTGCAAGAGCTTGCCGTGCGCGGGCGTGACGCTGATCGGTGGCAATTTCGCGGCGGCGGCCGAGGCCGCGGCCGCGTCGAGCGCCGCATCGGTCCCGACCGTAATGCTGTTGATGTAGTCGTCTACGTTGGTCCACAGATCCTGGCTCATGACCGAAGCTAACGTCCGCGCCGCTGCTGTTCGTCTTCCAGATGGAAGCGGTGAACGAAGCGGTGGAACAGGGGCGCGAGGATGATGCTGGCGGCGGCAATCACAACCATGCCGGAGTACAACGCGTACAGACCGGCAAACACTTTTCCCGCGTTCGTGTGGAGTTCCGGCTCGACCGGTCCCATGCCGCCAAGCAGCATCGCGGCGTTGAGATAGGCGTCAATCCAGCGCATCCCTTCCAATTCCCGATACCCCAGGATGCCAATCACGAGCGAGCCGCCAATCAGCGTCATCGCGACGCCAAAGTGGTGCGCCACGCGACGCCTGAACTGCGCCCGCGTCGCCAGCGGAGCACGGCGGGGTTCGTACATGCGTCCTGAGCATGCGGGCTCGTGTCGCGGGCGTCAACTGGTTTCGAGGCGCCAGCCCGTGGTGCAAGCCGTCTTTCACAAACGCGATCAGATCAGGATTCAGCGCCATGAAGGTCCTCGCGCGACCAGCCCTGGGACCCTGAGGATGCGTGGTAGTATCCGCGCGCGTCAACTGCTGTTTGGAGGGGACTATGACGAGCAGATCGATTCTCGCCGCGCTGGCGGTAGCCCTGTTCGCGTCGGTCGCGGCGGCGCAGGACGCCGGAACGACGATTGCCGCTGCGTCGAAGGCGATGGGCGCGGACACGCTGAACACGGTCGAGTTCTCGGCCACCGGCGCCGACTTCGCGCTCGGACAGGCGTACAGCGGCGCGTCGCCGTGGCCGAAGTTCATCGACAAGACCTACACCCGCCAGGTGGACTTCCGCGTCCCCTCGTCGAAGGTCGATCGGATCCGCATGCAGGGCGAGAACCCGCCGCGCGGCGGCGGACAGCAGCCCGTGCGCGGCGAGCAGCCGCAGAATCAGACGATCGTCGTCAACGCGAACACGCCCTGGGTGCAGCAGCTCGAGATCGTGATGCTGCCGCACGGCTTCCTGCGCGCGGCCGCGTCGCGCAACGCGACCGCGAAGACGCAGACCGTTGGCGGCAAGCGGTACACCGTCGTCTCGTTCACGGGCGCCAACAACGCCGCCGTCAACGGCTACATCAGCGATCAGAACATCGTCGACCGCGTCGAGACGTGGATTGACAACCCTGTGCTCGGCGACACGCTGTTCGAGGCGGTCTACAGCGATTACAAGGATTTCGGCGGCGTCAAGTTCCCGATGCACATCGTGCAGCGGCAGGGCGGCTATCCCGTCCTCGACCTGACGCTGAGCGACGTGAAGCCGAACGCGCCGGTCACGATCCAGGCACAGGGACGCGCCGGCGGAGCGCCCGCCGGAGCAGCGCCGGGGGCGGCAGCCGCGGCAGCGGCGGCGCCATCAGAAAAGCTTGCCGACGGCGTCTACCTGATTCTCGGCGGCTACGCGAGCGTCGCGGTGGACTTCAAGGACTACATCGTGGTCATCGAGGGCGCCACCAACGACGACCGCGCCAACGCCGTCATCGCCGAGGCCAAGCGGCTGATCCCGAACAAGCCAATCCGCTACGTCGTCAACACGCACCAGCACTTCGATCACTCGGGCGGCCTGCGCGCGTTCGTCGCCGAGGGCGCCACGATCGTCACCCACGACGCGCACAAGGCGTACTACGAGAAGGTCTGGGCCGCGCCGCACACGCTCAGTCCGGATCGGCTCGCCAAGGCGCCGAGAAAGCCGACCGTCGAGACGGTGAGCGAGAAGAAGGTGCTCACCGACGGCAATCACGTCGTCGAACTGCATCACCTGCAGGGCAGCGGGCACAACGCGGGCCTGCTGGTCGCGTATCTGCCGAAGGAGAAGATCCTCATCGAGGCGGACGCGTTCAACCCGCCGGCGGACAAGAACGCGCCGGTCGCGCGGCCGTTCAGCCCGTACACGTTGAACCTGGTGGACAACATGAAACGGCTGAAGCTCGAGGTGACCCGGATCATTCCGATTCATTACCCGGCCGACAACCGCGTGGTGGACATCGCGGAGCTGAACCGCGCGACGTCCGACGTCGGAACGAACTGACCTCAGTGCACGGGGCGGGCGTCACCTCCTAACGTCAGTATCGTCACGGCCGGCGGCACCAAGAAGCGGACGGGAAGAATGCTGGTGCCGACGCCGGTCGCGACGTAGAGGTGACGCCCGCCTTCCACGACG
>DASQAX010000402.1:0-1884 GCA_035635535.1 Vicinamibacterales bacterium
CGTCGTGCTGCGGCTCACGGTCGCATCAACGGGCGGCGGCGTGGCGGCAGGGGGCGTGGCCGACGCGGCGGCCGTCGTCCGCTCGCGCTGATCCTCGACGCGGATT
The DNA here is from genome assembly GCA_035635535.1 of Vicinamibacterales bacterium. Lineage (GTDB taxonomy): Bacteria > Acidobacteriota > Vicinamibacteria > Vicinamibacterales > UBA2999 > Gp6-AA40. Next base: position 107 of record DASQAX010000402.1, read on the forward strand.
TCCTCCTCGAGCGTGCTGCGCAGCTCGTTGGAGGCTTTCTTGAACTCGTTGATGCTCCGGCCAAGCGACCGGCCGAGCTCCGGGAGCTTGCGCGGACCGAAAATAATGAGCGCAATCACCAGGATGATGATCAGCTCGGGCATGCCGATTGAGCCAAACATAGGAATCTCCGCTAAATGGTTGATCGGATTATAGAAATCGGTCTGGACGGGGTCAAGGAGACGGTTTAATATTTAGTGCTATATGCGTCGCTACCGCTCCGTGTCCATGGCTGTTTTTGCCATTGTTTTCTGCGCATTGGTGGGCGGCTTCTACGGCCGCAGCGCCCTGGCGGTCGAAGACCAGGTTCCGGACCAATATAAGGTCTTTACTGCCGCGCTTACCGCCATCGACGCCACCTACGTCGGCACCGTCGAGTCCGACCGGTTGGTGTACGGGGCGATCACCGGCATGCTCCAGACGCTCGATCCGCATTCGAGCTTCATGGATCCGCGCACTTATGCACAGATGCGCGAGCGGCAGGAAGGCCGCTACTACGGCCTCGGCATCACCATCGCCGTCGTCGACGGCGAGATCACGGTGGTGTCGCTCTTCGAGGGCTCGCCCGCGTATCAGAAGGGCCTTCGCCGCGGCGACATCATAGCGAAGATCGAGGGTGAAGAGACCAAGGGCTGGACGAGCGACGACGCGGTGAGAAAGCTGCGCGGGCCGAAGGGCACGCCGGTCAGGATCTCGCTGAAACGGAGCAGCTACGATCAGCTGATCGATCTCGCCGTCATCCGCGACGAAATCCACATCCCGACGGTGCCCGCCGCGTTCATGCTCGACGCGCAGACCGGCTACGTGCGTCTCTCCGAGTTCGGCGAGAACACGGACCAGGAGCTCGGGCAGGCGCTGCGCGCGCTGAATCGCCAGGGGATGAAGCGCCTCGTCCTCGACCTGCGCGGCAACCCGGGCGGCGCGCTCGATCAGGCCATCAAGGTCGCGAACCGCTTCCTGCCGCGCGGCGACATGGTCGTCTACACGCGCGGCCGCGTGCCGAACAGCGACCAGGATTACCGCGCGACCGAGTCGAGCGATTACCTGAACATCCCGATGGTCACGCTGACCAGCCGCAGCAGCGCCAGCGCGTCGGAGATCGTGTCGGGCGCGCTGCAGGACCACGACCGCTCGCTCATCGTCGGCGAGACGACGTTCGGCAAGGCGCTCGTGCAGTCGGTCTATCGCGTCAGCGAAGGCGCCGGCGTGGCGGTGACGACCGCGCACTACTACACGCCGAGCGGCCGGCTGATTCAGCGGCCGTGGGACGACAGCTTCGACGAGTACCTGACCTACACGATGCGCGATCAGGATCCGAACAAGGCGCACAGCCCCGAGGACCTCAAGCTGACCGACGCCGGCCGCAAGGTGTACAGCGGCGGCGGCATCGAGCCCGATCGGCGCTTCGACGGCCAGTTCGAAGGGTTCAACCCGACGCGCTTCGGACGCACGCTCTACGCGCGCAACATCTTCGACGTCTACGCGCAGCGCTTCGCCCGCAAGGGCGACACGCGCATCACGCAGGCGCCGACGGCCACCTTGCGCGATCTGTCGCCCGGCTTCGAGGTGACCGACGCGATGGTGGCCGAGTTCCGCGACCTGGTCGAGAAGTCGAAACTGAAGATCGACGAGGCCGACTGGCAGAAGGATCTCACCTTCATCAAGGCGATGATTCGCTACGAGATCGATCTCGATCTGTTCGGCGTCGAGGCCGCGCGGAAGGACCTGGTGAAGACCGA
>DASQAX010000403.1:0-2520 GCA_035635535.1 Vicinamibacterales bacterium
TCGTGGAACGCGGTCGTGCCCGCCGGCACCTTGAAGCGGATCGCGCGGGGCGTGCCCGCGGCCTCCAGTTCCGCGATCCGTTCGGCGGACAGATCGAGGCAGCGCCGATCGTACTGCCACGCCTCCCCCTTCGCTTCCGCGCGCTCGCGCTCCTCGCGCAGCCGATCCGCGGAGCAGTAGCAGTAATACGCGAGCCGCTGCGCGACGAGCGACGCGGCCGCGGCCCGATGACGGTCGTAGCGCTGCGATTGGAAGTACGGTGCGTGCGGCCCGCCGACGCCCGGCCCTTCGTCCCAGTCGAGCCCGAGCCATCCCATGCCGTCGAGGATGCCCGTGACCATCTCGGCGGACGACCGCTCGGTGTCGGTGTCCTCGATGCGAAGGACGAACGTACCGCCGTGCCGGCGCGCGTACAGCCAGTTGAAGAGGGCGGTGCGCGCGCCGCCGACGTGAAGGTAGCCGGTGGGAGATGGAGCGAATCGAACTCTCGGCGCCGTCACGCCCTATAGGTTACTAGCGCGTCGCCGTCGCGGGCTCGAGCGTCGGCGCGGGCGTGGCCAGCGGCGGACGCGCGAACGAGAGCGACACGAACGCGATGAACGCGAGCCCGGCCGCGCCGTAGAACGCGTAGGAGTACGAGCCGGTCGCCTGGTAGACGCGCGCGGCGATGAACGGGCCGACGATACCCGCGACGCCCCACGCCGTGAACAGCGCCCCGTAGTTCATGCCGAGGTAGCGCGTGCCGTAGAAGTCCGCGGTCGTCGAGGCGAAGACCGACAGCTGCGTCCCGTAGCACCAGTAGCCGGCGGCGACGAGCGCATAGAGCGCGAGAATCTGGCTGAATCCCATCCCGAGCGCCGACATCACCAGCAGCGACCCGACCACCATCACCTTCAGCGTCGTCAGCCGGCCGAGAGAATCAGACAGCAACCCAGAGAGAATCCGACCGCCAGCGTTGCCGAACGCGGCGATCGTGATTGCGAACGCGGCGGCCTCGGCCGTCAGTCCGACCGAGCGCATGAACGGCACGAGCTGGCTGATCATCATCTGCCCCGCGGTCGTGCCGAGGCAGTACGCGATCCAGAGCGCGACGAACGTCGGCGTCGCCATCATGTCGCGCGTGCGCATGTCGACCGAGCCGCGGGCCTTCGCCGCGACAGCCGGCGCCGGCGGCTTGTAGCCGGCCGGCGGGTTCTTCAGCAGCGCCGTGCCGATGAGTCCCATGACGAAGAACGTGGCGCCCAGAATCTGGAATGTCGACCGCCAGCCGTAGGCGGTGATGAGCTGCGTCGCGAGCGGGCCGATGATGGCGGAGCCAGCGCCGTAGCCGCCGACCATCAGGCCGACGGCGAGCCCGCGCCGATCGGGAAACCACTTCGAGGCCACCGGCATCGGCGCGGAGTAGCCGAAGCCGTTGCCGACGCCGACGATGACGCCGAAGGCGATGTAGAGGAAGGTGACGGAGGTCGTCATGCTCGAGAGCGCGAAGCCGCCGCCGACGAGCAGCGCGCCGAGGAACGCGCAGATGCGCGGCCCCTTCGCATCCTGGAGCTTGCCCGCCGCGATGAACGTCGCGGCGAAGCAGACGATCGCGATCGTGTACACCCACGATGTCTGCGCGCGGTTCCAGCCGAATTCCTTTTCGAGCGGCAGCACGAACACGCTCCACGCGTAGAGCGACCCGAGCGCCAGGTTGAGCGAGACGCCGCCAACGATCGGTAACCAGCGGTTCATGAGTCCTCCTCGGCTCCAGTCGTGCCTGGCCGGCGCCCGCTGAAGGCTCGACGCGAGCGAGCCGGATTCTGGGCCGGAGTACGCGGCTTCGTCAAGGTGGCGACTTCGATCGCAAGCGCCGGATATCCAACGGTCTGCCGACTCGGCACAATGTTCTGCAGAACGGAGGACACATGGGCTTTCAGATTTCGACGCTCCCGCGCGATCGCTTCGCTTACTTGTTCGGCCTCGGCGATGAGGCGCTCGCGGAATCAGGCGCGAGGAGATACGTGGCGGACAGGAAGCCGGGCTTCCCCTGCCGCGTCACCCTCCAGGATGCCGAACCTGGCGAACGCGTCATCCTGATCCCGTTTCAGCATCAGCGCGACGGTTCGCCGTATCAGGCATCCGGTCCGATTTTCGTCCGCGAAGCCGCCGTGGACGTGGCGGTCCCCGCGAGCACGATCCCGGAACTGCTTCGCAGCCGGCTTCTCTCGGTGAGAGCCTACGACGGCGACGATCTGATGATCGACGCCGATGTCGTCGACGGGCCCGACGTGGAAGGGGCGATCGCGCGGCTGCTTGCCGACGACCGCGCGCGCTATCTTCACGTCCATTTCGCGCGACCGGGATGCTTCGCGTGCCGCATCGATCGCGCGTGACGGCCCAACCGGCCGTTTCACGTATACTTAGAGACCGCGGTGAGGTGGCCGAGAGGCTGAAGGCGGCGGTTTGCTAAACCGTTGTAGGGCCTTTAAAGTCCTACCCAGGGTTCGAATCCCTGCCTCACCGCCAGTTTCCTGCCCG
>DASQAX010000404.1:0-4546 GCA_035635535.1 Vicinamibacterales bacterium
TGGCTGTCGCTCGGGTACGAGATTGTCGATTGCCCGTTCCCCGAATGGCAGTTCCAGCCCCAGGATCTCGTCGCGGCCTTCGGGTTCCACGCCGGGCTCGTCCTGGGATCGCCGACCACCGTGACGGTCGCCAACGCGGCGTCGCTCGCCGCGCAGTTGGCCGACTTCAAGTTGAAACTGTTCAAGGACGACAATTTCGTAGAAGAGGGTGGAGGAAAGAACGTTTTCCGTAGCCCTGCTCTCTGCCTGGGAGCGCTCGCGGCCGCGGTATCACGCGAATCGTCGGCCGAGCCGCTGCGCGCGGGCGAGCTAATCAGCACCGGCTCGCTGACGACGCCGATGCTGATTGCGCCGGGCGAAACCTGGCGCGCCGAGCCCGTGGGGCTCGACGTCGCGCCGCTGGTGATGAAACTGTAGCTCTGAGGCGGAGCGCCGGTGGGATTAGACGGCTTTCTCGCGGATGACGGTGCCCTGGGGCGTCCACCGCAGGAACGAGACTTCGACGAGCGAGTTGATCACCTGGCGTGACGCTTCGTGATCGAGACCCCACAGCCGGGCGGCCTGCGGGAGCGTCAGTTGCAGCCCGGGCATCTCGATGAATTCACTTTTCACGCGGTGAACGAGTCGGTGATGTTCCATGCCCGGACCTGAGCAACAGGCGAGCCAAGCCGGGCCGGCGCGGCACCTGCGATGAATCGCTAATGTTTCCGCGCGCGTCTAGAGGGTGAACGCAATCGGATCGTGGGCTCGGTGCGCGGATTCCGACAAGTCGGCGTTGTTTCGATGATCGTTTAGACAGTTTTGTTGGAGCCGGGTCCGCTGCGATATGGATCCTCTTATCGCAGCGGGACCCGGCCCACGTACGGACCCGCCGAACCAGGCATCGCGGACCCGCCGAAATCTATGGCAACAACGTTCGAGCCCAGCCCTCTCGCGGCGCGCATCGCGGCCGATGCGGAGGTCCGCGACCTCGACCTCGGCCTCGGCTCCGTCATCAGCCGGGAGAGCAGGCAGCGCCTGCTCAATCGCGACGGCTCGTTCAACGTCGTGCGCGAGGGGCTGGGCGCGTTCGAGACCATCGCGCCGTACTCGCACCTGCTGACGGTTTCGTGGACGACGTTCATCGGGCTGGTCACCCTGCTCTATGTCGGCATCAACCTGCTGTTTGCGGTGCTGTACGTCCTGTGCGGGCCCGACGCGCTGGCCGGCCCCGCCGCGCACATGCTCGGCGGCCGGTTCATGCAGGCGTTCTTCTTCAGCATCCAGACATTTGCCACGATCGGGTACGGACAGATTGGTCCGAACGGGTTCGCCGCCAACATGCTCGTCACCGTCGAGGCGCTCGTCGGGCTGATGTATCAGGCGCTGGCCACTGGCCTGCTCTTCGCGCGCTTCGCGCGGCCGACGGCCGCCATCGTCTTCAGCCAGCGGGCCATCGTCGCCCCGTATGCGGGCATCCAGGCGCTCGAGTTCCGGATCGCGAACAGGCGGCGACGAAACGAGATCATCGAGCTCGGGGCGCAGGTGCTCTACACGGCGTTCGAGCGGACCGGCGACGGCCACATGGTACGCCGCTACCATGTGTTGCCGCTCGAGCGGAACAAGGTGACGTTCTTCCCGCTCTCGTGGACGATCGTGCATCCGATCGACGAGAACAGTCCGCTCGCCGGCAAGACGCCGGCGGATCTCGAGCGCGAGCAGGCGGAGATTCTCGTCCTGCTGACGGGCGTGGACGAGACCTACGAGCAGACCGTGCACGCGCGCACGTCGTATCGCGCCGACGAGATCGTCTGGAACGCGCGATTCCAGCCGGTGTTCCGCGGCGAATCGACCTCGCAAATGCTCGCCGTGGACGTGAGCCGGCTGCACGAATTCGTCCGGCTGAAGCCGGACGCCACGGACCTATAGTGAGGGCGGACGCCACGGGATAGGGAAGCGAGCCGCGACGGAAGACGACTATGGGCTGGGACGATCTCAGGCAGCATTTCGGCGAATTCCTGCACGGCTACTTCGTCTCGGAGTACGAGCGGCGGCTGCGCGAGCAGTTCGTCGATCTCAACGACCTGTTCATGCTCCAGTGCTTCATGGAGCTCGTCGGCCTGCCCAACCCGGCGGCGATCTATCTGCTCGACGTCTATCCGTTCTTCCTCGAAGAGTTCCACACCTGGCACCGGCGGATGGGCATGGACCGCTCCCCGATCGGCAGCATGCCGTGCTGCTGAAGAAGCCCCTCGACTACGCTCGGGACAAGCGCATCCTGTTTTTCGGCGGCAAGGGCGGCGTCGGCAAGACGACGTGCGCGTCCGCGGTGGCGCTGGCCGCGAGCCGCGCCGGCAGGCGCGTGCTGCTGGTGTCGACCGATCCCGCGCATTCGACCTCGGATATCTTCGGCACGCCGTTCGGCGCCGACGAACGCGAGATTGCGCCGCGGCTGAGCGGCATCGAGATCGACGCCAATCTCGAGGCGCGCCGCTACATCGACAACGCGAAGGCGGGCATCGCGCGGATGTTCAGCCACGCGGTCGCCAGGGAAGCCGAGCGGCAGATCGAGCTCGCCTCCTCGATGCCCGGCGTCGAGGAGGTGGCGCTCTTCGACCGCATCGGCGACCTCATCGTCGAGCGCTTCGACGCGTACGACCTGCTGGTCTTCGACACCGCGCCGACCGGCCACACGCTGCGGCTCCTGCGGATGCCGGAGCTGGTGTCCGCGTGGATCACCGCGCTGTCGAAGCGCCGCCGCGCGCTGCTCTCGCTCAACAAGGACATCGACCAGGTGCGCCTCGCGCCCGAGGCGATCGACCCCGACGACGATCCGATCCTGAAGACGCTCGACGCGCGCCGCGAGAAGCTCGAGCAGATCCGCGCGCGCCTCATGCAGCACAACTTCACCGGCTTCGTGCTCGTCGTGATCCCCGAACGCCTGCCGATCGAAGAGACGGCTCGCGCCGCGGAGATTCTCCGCGAGTCGAACGTGAACGTGTGCGGGGTGGTGGTGAACCGCGTGCTGCCGGCGGATGCCGACGGCGACTTCTATCGCTCGCGGCGGCTGCAGGAGCAGGTCTACATCGACGAGATCAAGGAGCGCTTTTCGGGCTACCCGCTCGCGTGGGTGCCCCAGCTGGAGACCGACGTCTACGGCCTCGAGAGTCTCGAACGCGTCAGCTATCTGCTGATGCGCGCGTCCGAGTCGCCGAAGTAGTGGGCCGCGACGACGGCGACGACGAATCCTGCGAAAACCGTGAACACCATAGCGGAACTGACTGCCTCTCTGTCGAGTGGGTTGACAGCCTTTATATCGGCTGGTAGCGCGGCGACTGCAGGGGCGCCGGGGCCGCAGTGACGGGCTGCGATGCCTCGACCCGCTGGGGCGCGACGACGACCGGCGCCGCCGATTGGCCGAACGTCGGCCCGAAGTGCTCGACCGGACCCGTCCCCGGTCCTGGCGCGACGAGCCACGACAGCGAGTAGCCGAGCGCAAGCGCGCCGACCATCCCGGCGACCTGCTTTCTCCTGGAGATTGGAACCATTTCGCCCTGGCTATAGCAGCCGCGATGCCACCCTTGGGCCGCGAAGACCCCTCGAATGTCCAGCGATTCCGCCGGGTGCGTTTCGCGGCGGCGTGCGCGATGAGCGCTCACGCACGCCTCGGCCGTGCGACAAGCACGGTTCCTGCTATGCTTCGAGTTCGATGATTCGCGCCCTCCGGCGCGCTCGTCTCGCGCCGCTCGCTGCCGCCGTCGCGCTGTTTGCGACGATGCCGATCACCGTCTCGTCGCTTCTGCACGACGGGATGGACGATACGATCTGCAACCCGGCAGTTGTCGTCCATGACGCCGAGGCGCATCACGTCGGCGCCGCGCCGACCGCACTCCCCGATTCACAGCATTGCGTGCTCTGTCACGCGCTGCAGTCGCTGCGCGCGGTCTCCGCCGTCGTCCGGTTTACACCCCCCACGTTGGATGCGCGGCTCATCTACACCGCATCGGCCGCCGCGCTCCACGCCCTTCTCCACTCGACCAGCCCCGCACGCGCACCGCCGATCGTCGCCTAACTCCACTCCTGGCTCGGGGGTTCGGGGTTCGGTCCGAACGACGAACGTCGAACCCTGAACCCCCGAACCTCCGAACCCCGAACCAACGAACCACCCTCGGAGGAGTTATGCGACCGATTCGTTTCGCGTGCGCGGCGCTGCTTGCCGCGACGCTCGTCGCGGCGCCGCGCGACGCGGCGGCACAGACCGCCGCCCAGGCGCAACAGATTCAGCAGCAGATCGATCAGGTGCGGCGTGAGTTCAACGACCGTCTGACCGCCCTCGAGGCGCAGCTTGCGGCGCTGCAGGGTGGACAGCCCGCGCCAGCGCCCGCCGCGCCGCCGTCCGCGGGCCAGGCGCCGGCTCCGCCGCAGACCACCGTCGAAGTGCCGCCGGGTGCAGCGGGCGCCGGCGGTCCGAGCGGACCGCTGCCGGTGTACGGCAACGTCGCTGCGAGCTCGAAGATCTTCAACCCGGACATGGCGGTGATCGGCGACTTCCTCGGCGCCAGCGGCC
>DASQAX010000405.1:0-8278 GCA_035635535.1 Vicinamibacterales bacterium
CACGGCGGCCGAACGGGATGAGCGGCGACGTGTTCGGCTGCTGCTGCACGGTTGCGCCAGGCTCCGACATCGCGGTGATGACCTGATCGCCTTCCTGCAGGTCACCCTCGACGATGGCGGTCATCGCACCGTCGCTCACGCCCGTGCGCACGCGCACGGGAACGAATTCGCCGTTGCGAAGCACGAAGACGCGGCCGAAGGATCGCGGACCTGAAACGTCCGCGCGGCGCAGTCCCTCGCCCGCGCCGCTCGTGCCGCGAACCTGCGAACCCGCGAACTCCGAACCCTGCGAACCCTCTGCCCCCTGCCCACTGCCACCTGCCCCCTGATCGGCGGGCCGGAAACGCAGCGCGGCGTTGGGCACACGCAGCACGTTCTCGTTCATCGCGATCTGCACGGTCACGTTCGCCGTCATCCCCGGCTTCAGCTTCAGGTCCTCGTTCGGGACGTCGATCATCGTCGTGTAGCTGACGACGTTCTGATCGGTCTTCGGCTCGAGGCGCACCTGCGACACGGTGCCGCGGAACGGCTGCGCGGGATACGCATCCACGCGGAACGTCACGGGCTGGCCCATGGCGATGCGGCCGATGTCGGATTCGTCGATGCTCGCGCTCACCTGCATGTGCGCCAGGTCCTGCGCGATGACGAACAGCGTCGGCGCCGACATGCTCGCCGCGACCGTCTGTCCCACGTCCACGCTGCGCGAGATGACGATGCCGTCGATCGGCGCGCGGATGATGGTGTGATCGAGGTTGACCTGGTTCTGGTTGAGCGCGGCGCGTGCCTGCGTCACCATCGCCTGCGCCGACTTGAGCGCCGCCTCCGCCTGCGACGCGGTGGCCACCGCGGTCTCGAGGTCGTTGCGCGAAATCAGCTTCTGGTCGTACAGCTCCTGCGCCCGCCGCGCCTTGCTCGTCGCGTCGTCGAGCTCCACCTTCACGCGATCGGTGTCGGCCTGCACCTTGATCAAGGTCGAGCGAGCCTGGTCCACCTGCGTCTGAAACAGCGACGAATCGAGCTCCGCGACGATCTGTCCCTTCTTCACCTCCGAGTTGTAGTCGGCGTGCAGCGCCTTGATGGTGCCCGAGACCTGGGTGCCGACCTGGACGGTGGTGACCGCCGCCAGCGTGCCGGTCGCATCGACCTTGGCGATGACGTCGCCGCGGGTCACCGCGGCCGTCATCGGCGCCGGCGCGTCCGCCGCCTGGTGCAAGCGGTAGTAATAGATGCCGCCCGCTACGAGCGAGACGGCGAGAACGATGAAGGTCAGCAGGCGCTTGGACATGGCACTCCGTTTCTCGATGTCCCCATTGGACCGGATGCGCGTGGCTGGGCCATGTCGAGCCGGTGACATTTGCATGGCCGGGCCCGACGGGCCGCGGCCATGCTTTCTTCACAATTGCGTCAACCGGGAATCACGCGGCGGGGATGCAATAGAGGGGTATGTCAGTCGAGCCGACGGCAGATCCCTTGACTCCGCTCGGGCCACGCTACCATGGCACCGAGCCCGTGGAAGCCGCGAACACGCCTCGACCTGCCGTCCTCGTCGTCGAAGACGAGCCGAACATCCGCGAGCTCGTCTGTCTGCACCTCGGCCTCGAGAACTACGAGTGCGTCCCGTGCGGCGACGGTGAGAGCGCGCTGACGCTCGCACGCAGCAGGCGGTTCGACCTCGTCATTCTCGACGTGATGCTGCCGGGCCTCGACGGCGTCACCGTCTGCCGCGCCATCCGCCGCGAGTCGGAAAATCCCGACGTGCCGGTGCTGATGCTCACGGCACGGCGCGAGGAGTCCGACAAGGTGGTGGGCCTCGAGAGCGGCGCCGACGATTACCTGACCAAGCCGTTCGGCGTCCGCGAGCTCGTCGCGCGCGTGCGGGCGCTGCTCCGCCGCGGGCCGCGCCCGCTCGTCTCGTCCGGCACGACGAAGGAAGCGGCGAAGGCGATCACCTACAAGCACGTCGAGATGGATCCGGCGCGGCGGCGCGTACGCGTCGGGAACAAGGACGTCGAGCTGACGACCAACGAGTTCCAGCTGCTGTACGTGCTGCTCGCGAGCCCCGGCATCGTCTTCAGCCGCGAAGCGCTCCTGAGCCGCGTGTGGAAGGACGACACGTTCGTGACCGTCCGCAGCGTGGATACGCTCATCAAGCGCCTCCGCAAGAAGATCGAGAGGAGTCCGGCCGACCCCGAGATCATCCTCACGGTGTGGGGCGCCGGCTACAAGGCCGCAGATGTCTAGCCCCTCGAGCTCGCCCGGGGCAGGCACCATCTGGTACCGCAGCCTCTACTGGCGCATCGCCGTCGGCCTCGTCCTGTTCCTCTCGCTGATGCTCGTCGCGCAGGGCGCGCTCTTCATCTACACGAGCGACCGCATCGCGGGGTCGATGCCGGCAACGTCGCCGCGCCGGCTGGCGGTGCTCGTCGCATCGGATCTCACCGGGGCGCTCGACACCGACCCCGCGCTCGACATCAACGACTACGTGCGGGACCAGTATTCACAGGTCTTCCAGCCGTTCATCGTGCTGATGCGCGACGGCCGCGAGGTCTCCAATCATCCCGCGTTCATCCCGGACGTGATGCGCAACGCGCTGCGGCGCGAGGTCGCGCGCGGCGAGCTTCCCGCGCGCGGACGCGTCTTCGTTCCCCGGCGGACCGATGACGACCGGTTCCGCGGCGGCCCGCCGCCGTTCCAGCTCGGCGAGTTCGCCGCGGTGTTCGTGGACGGCGAGCCCGTCGGAACGGTGGCGGTGCTGCTGGGACGGCCGCCGATGGGCATGGTCGTCCGCGAGCTCGCGCCGACGATGGCGCTGGTCGGCGGGTCGGTGCTGATCGTCGGCTCGGCGTTGATCGCGGTGTTCGTGTTCGGTCCCGCCCGGCGGCGGATGAAGCAGCTGCAGGAGGCCACGGTCCGCTTCGGCGCGGGCGACCTGACGGCGCGCGCGCCCGAACGCGGCGGCGACGAGGTGGCGGCGCTCGCGCAGTCGTTCAACCAGATGGGCGACGAGCTCGCGAGCCGCGCGCGGGCGCTCGAGGTGTCCGACAGCGCCAGGCGCCAGCTGCTGGCGGACGTCTCGCACGAGCTGATGACGCCGCTGACCGCGATGCGCGGCTACATCGAGACGCTGACGATGAAGGAGCTGAATCTCGACGGGTCGACGCGCGACCGCTACCTGCACATCATCGACGACGAGACGCACCGGCTCGAACGGATCATCGGCGACCTGCTCGACCTCGCGCGCCTCGAGGGCGGCGGCGGCACGCTGCGGCGCGAGGACGTGCCGGTCCAGGCGCTGTTCGAGCGCGTCCACTCGCGCCACGAGCGCGAGCTGACGGAGCGGCGCATCACGCTCGCGGCCAACATCGCCAAGGGCGCCGAAACGGTGCAGGGCGATCCCGACCGGCTCGAACAGGCGCTGCAGAACCTCGCGGCCAACGCGTTGCGGCATACCCCCGACGGCGGCGAGATCGTCATGTCCGCGGATGTGGTTGGGGACAGGCTGCGGCTGCGCGTACGCGACAGCGGCGCGGGCATTCCGCCCGAGCATCTGCCGCTGATCTTCGATCGCTTCTACAAGGTGGACGCGTCGCGCAAGGCGGCCGGCGGCAGCGGGCTCGGCCTTTCGATCGTCAGGGCCATTGTCGAGCGTCATGGCGGCAGCATCTCGGCGCACAACGAAGGCGGCGCGGTGTTCGATGTCCTCCTGCCGCTGTCTCCTCCGACGGACTCCGCCCCGTCCCCGATCTGATTTACGTGGAATTTCAGCTCATCTGAAAAGGCACGGCCATTGCCTGTCGGCGGTGCGGTTGCGCCTGTATGGAGGGACTTTCGTGAAAGTCACCTGGACTCCCCTCGCTGCCGTTCTGGCGGCGGGCATTCTCTCGAGCGGTCACGCTGACGCTCAGGTTCGAGTCGGCGGTGGTGTGCGGGCCGGGACGCCGCGTACCCGTGTCTCGGCCGTAGTTGGACGCCCGTACGCCTACCGGCCGTACGTCTACCGGCCGTACGCGTACCGGCCGTACTACTACCGGTCGTTCTACGACCCGTTCTATTTCAACGCCTTCTACGGCCCCTACTACTACCGCCCGTTCTACTGGTATCCGTACGGGCAGGTCGGGTACGGCTACGGCGGCTTCTCGGGGAGCGCCGCGCTGCGCCTCCAGGTCGCGCCGCGCGAGACCGAGGTCTACATCGACAACTACTACGCAGGCACCGTCGACGACTTCGACGGGATGTTCCAGCGCCTCCACATCGAGCCCGGCGCGCACGACATCACGCTCTACCACGACGGGTACCGCACAGTCCGGCAGCGGATCTACCTCCAGCCGACGGGCACATTCCGGCTGCGCTACATGATGGTGCCGCTTGGTCCGGGCGAGGCCGCCGAACCGCGCCCGGTGGAACCGCCGCCTCCGCCCTCGCAGGGCGCGCCAGGCGCGCCGTCGCAAGCGGCACCGAATGTCTACCCGCCGCAACCGCCGCGCGGCGTTCCCGGACAGCGCCCCGAGGGCCCGCCCCCGGGCGCGTATCCTCCTGCGCCGCCCGGCAATCGATCGGATGCCGCGTCGCTCTCGATTCGCGTGCAGCCGGCCAACGCCGAGGTGGTCATCGATGGCGAGCGCTGGGACGGCTCGTCGGGTGACGAGCGGCTGGTGGTCCAGGTTGCACCCGGCGTCCATCACGTCGAGGTGCGGCACGACGGCTACCGCTCGTATCAGACCGACATCAACGCAAGACCGGGCGAGACATCCACCGTCAACATCAGCCTGACGAGGCAGCCATGAAGGTTCTTTTTTTTGCAGCGGCGCTGCTCGTTGCGACCGCCGCGTATGCGCAGAACGCGCCCGCGCCGGCAAACGGTCCACTCATCCTCGAGCGGGTTCACGACGGCTGGGTGCTGGCGCCCGACTTCAAGGTGACCGACATCGACGGACGCACCGGCGAGCTCGCCGGCGCGTACGGCGGACGCTTGATCGACAACACGCTGCTGATTGGTGGCGCCGCGCACTGGTTGACCAACGATGCGCTCGATTTCGGGATGGCGTACGGCGGTCTGATCGTCGGCTGGCAGTCGCCTGAGTACGCCCGCATCCGCTTCGGCGGACGCGGCACCGCCGGCGTGGGCCGCGCGACGCTCGGCTTCGACGTCACGTCGGCAAGGCCGGGTGACATCCGCTTCGGCGTCACGAATCCAAGGCTGCCGCGGACGACCACCACTCCGCCGGGCACGATCCGCGCGCGCGTCATCGGGCGGGACGACTTCCTGTTCGTCGAACCCGAAGCGAGCGTCTCGGCGCGCATCACCAGGGTGATCGGCGTCAGCTGCGGCGTCGGCTACCGCGAGACCGCGAACGCCGACGTGCTGCGCGATCGCTTGAACGGGCCGACCGCGAACCTGGCCATCCAGTTCGGCTGGTAATCGGTCAACTCCAACGTCCAACTTCCAACTCCCAAGACGACTTGTCTCGGGAGTTGGGAGCCTTCGTTGATTCGTTCACATCCACTGCCCGCTGCCCACTGCCCACTGCCCGCTGCCCCTGCTAACATGCTACTGAATGCGCGATGCCCTGATCGTCTCCGCCGTCCGCACGCCCGTCGGCCGCGCCGGCGGCGCCCTCGCTGAGGTTCGCGCCGACGACCTCGCCGCCATCGCCGTTCGCGGCGCCGTCGATCGCGTCTCCTTCGATCCCGCGCGCCTCGACGACGTGATCCTTGGCTGCACGAACCAGGCGGGCGAGGACAACCGCAACGTCGCGCGGATGGCGGCGCTGCTGGCCGGCTTTCCGGTCGATGTGCCCGGGCAGACCGTCAATCGTCTCTGCGGCTCGGGGCTGCAGGCGATCGCGAGCGCGGCGCAGGCGATCAAGGCCGGCGAAGGCGACGCGTTCGTCGCCGGCGGCGTCGAGAACATGACGCGCGCGCCGTACGTGATGCTGAAATCCGGCGAGCCGTGGAACCGTCAACCGCCGCCGGTCGCGGATTCAACCGTCGGGTGGCGCTTCGTCAACCCGAAGATGAAGCCCGACTGGACCATTCCGCTCGGCATGACGGCAGAGAAGGTCGCGAAAGAGTACGGCATCACGCGCGAGGAGCAGGACGCGTTCGCGCTCGAGAGCCAGCGCCGCGCGGCGTGCGCCATGCGCGAGGGGATGTTCACCGACGAGATCGTTCCCGTCGAAGTGCCCCGCGGAAAGGCCGCGCCGATCGTGGTCTCGCAGGACGAACATCCGCGGCCCGACGCATCCGCCGACAAGCTCGCCGCGCTGAAGCCGGCGTTCACCGCCGGCGGAACGGTGACCGCGGGAAACGCCAGCGGCATCAACGACGGCGCGTCGGCGCTGCTCGTGGTCGGCGGCGACGCGGCATTCGGTCATACACCGCTCGCGCGCGTCGTCGTGTCAGCCGTGGCGGGCGTCGATCCGTCGGTGATGGGCATCGGACCCGTGCCCGCGGTGCGGAAGGCGCTGAAGCGCGCGGGGCTCACCACCAGCCAGATCGATCTCTGGGAGTTGAACGAGGCCTTCGCGTCCCAATCGATCGCCTGCATGCGCGATCTGGAGCTCGAACCCGCGAAGGTGAACATCTACGGCGGCGCGATCGCGCTCGGTCACGCGCTCGGCTCGTCGGGCTCGCGGATGATGGCCACCCTCGTCCACGCGCTGCGCCGCCGCAAGGCGCGCTACGGGGTGGCGACGATGTGCATCGGCGTCGGTCAGGGAATCGCGGTCGTCGTCGAGCGGCTGTAGGGCTCGGGCACGGCGGCGGCGCGTTGCACGAAGAAGAACCGGTACAGGAGCCACAGGTCGAACGCGACCACCGCGAAGAACTCGGTATAGGCCACGCCGTTGCCGCCGAGGCCGAGCGTCCGAATCAACCCCGACAGCCCGAACGCCACCACCCACGCGTCGAAGCTCATACAGATCCGGCGGAACGTCTCGGGCCTGATGTGTCGAATCAGCTTCGCGCCGACGGGCACGCCGATCGCGAGGCTCGGGAGAATCACGGGGATGAGCGCGGCGCTCTCGCGCGAGTACAGGCCTGCCCACCCGTACGCAACCGCGGTCATGGTCGATTCCGCGAGACGAATGACGCCGAGCGCCGCGCGGAACTCCTGCTTCGCGAGCCCCTGGTTGCTCAACGCGACGGCCAGCGGCGGCCCCGAAATCGTCGTCATCGAATAGAGCACGCCGAGCCCGCCGCCGAACGCGTAGCCGGCCGCGCGTTCCGATTGAAGCGGCCGTCGGAAGCCCGCGGCCTGCAGCAGGATGAGCGGTAGCAGCGTTACATACGTGATGAACTTCAGCCAGTCCGAATGGACGAGCGAGACCAGCGTCGTGCCGACGATCACGCCAGGTGCCAGCGCGATCACGATCGGTGTCACCCGACGCCAGATGTTGGGAACCGACGCGCGATTGACCCACAGCACGTAGGCATTCAGCACGACCTCGATCGGGACGAGCGCCGGGTTCAGGACACGGTTGGTGAGGAAGAACAGCGCGACGGGCACCGTGAGAGACGAGAATCCGTATCCCAGCGCGCCGTTGACGGTCGCGGCCAGCAGCGTGATGCCGGCGAGCGCTATCGTGTGAGAGTCCATGGCTCGAATCCCCGCGCTGAATTTGATATCTTGCCGTACTCGATATGGCTCTGCTGCGCTCGACGATCGACGTCGTTCCGACCGGCGCCGCGCTCGGTGCGGAAGTTCGCGGCGTCGATCTGCGATCGATCGATGATGCGACCTACGCAACGATCTACCAGGCGTGGCTCGATCACGCCGTCGTGCTGTTTCGCGATCAGCAGCTGACCGACAGCGACCTGATCGCGTTCAGCCGCCGCTTCGGCGCGCTCGACCAGGCGCCCATCCAGGAGAACGGGCGGCGCTTCGTCGACGGCCATCCGGAGATCTACGTGGTGTCGAACGTCGTCGAGAACGGGGTCGCGATTGGCAGCCTCGGCGCCGGCGAAGCCGTCTGGCATACCGACATGTCGTACCTGCCCGACCCGCCGAAGGCGAGCGCGCTGTACGCGCTCGAAGTTCCGCCCAGCGGCGGCGACACCAGCTTCTGCACGATGTACGGTGCGTGGGACGCGCTCCCCGCGGAGCTGCGCGCGACCGCGCTGAAACTGCGCGTCAAGCACGACGGCACCTACAACAGCGGCGGATACGTCCGCGCCGGCGTCACGCCGAGCGACGATCCGCGCACCGCGCCAGGCACGTTCCACCCGCTCGTCCCTGTCCACCCCGAAACCGGACGCCGCCACCTGTATCTCGGCAGGC
>DASQAX010000406.1:0-32948 GCA_035635535.1 Vicinamibacterales bacterium
AGGGCACGTGCCGACGCTGATCGATGCCGGCACCGGCGAGCCGCAGCACCTCGATGCGCTCGAACGGGCGCTCGACGGCGCACGGCTCGCGCAGGTGCTCGTCACCCACAGCCACATCGATCACGCGTCTGGCGCCGCGGCGATCGCGGAGAGGATGCCGCACGTCAGGTTCCTGAAGATGCCATGGCCGGAACACGACCATCAGTGGCGCGTCCGCTGGGAACCGCTGACCGACGGCGAGGTCGTTCCGGCGGGCGACTCGACGCTGCGCGCGATTCATACGCCCGGCCACTCGCCGGATCACCTCTGCTTCTGGGAGCAGGACAGCCAGCTGTTGTTCTGTGGCGACCTCGCATGGCAGGGCTCGACGGTGGTCATTCCACCGAGCCACGGCGGCGACATCGCCGCATACCTCGCCTCGCTCGAACGCGTCATCGAGCTCGCGCCGGCGGCGATGCTGCCCGCTCACGGCCCGGTGATCGACCATCCGGTCGGCCTGCTGCGCGAATACATCGCCCATCGCGCGCAGCGCGAGCAGCAGGTGATGGCCGCGCTTCGCGCCGGCATCACCGATCCAACGCAGATGGTCACGAGGATCTATCCATCACTGGCGAAGCCGCTCGTGCCGGTCGCGCGCGAGAGCGTGCTCGCCCACCTGATGAAGCTGGAACGCGAAGGCAAGGCCCGCCGCGACGGAGATGCGTGGCATATCATTGAGCCATGAACGACGTCGTCGACTACATCAACGTCAACCGCGATCGCTACCTCGACGAACTCAAGCAGTACCTCGCCATCCCGAGCATCAGCGCGCTGCCCGAACACGCCGCGGACATCCGGCGCGCGGCGCAGTGGACAGCCGACGCGCTCGAGGGCGCGGGCATGGAGCATGTGCGGTTGATCGAGACGCCGGGCAACCCGGTCGTGTACGGGGACTGGCTCAACGCGCCGGGCAAGCCGACGATTCTCTTCTACGGCCACTACGACGTCCAGCCGGTCGACCCGCTCAACCTCTGGACGACACCGCCGTTCGAGGCGACGGTGCGCGACGGCGAGATCTACGCGCGGGGATCGGCGGACGACAAGGGGCAGGTGTTCATGCACATCAAGGCCGTGGAAGCGCACATGAAGAAGGCCGGCCACCTGCCGCTGAACATCAGGTTCTTCATCGAAGGGGAGGAGGAAGTCGGCAGCGTCCATCTCGACGACTTCGTGCGGGCGCACAAGACCGACCTCGCCGCCGACGTCGTCGTCATCTCCGACTCGCCGATGTTCGACCGCGACATCCCGTCGATCTGCTACGGGCTGCGCGGCCTCACCTACTTCCAGATCGATCTCCGCGGCACCAACTCCGATCTTCACTCGGGCTCGTTTGGCGGCGCGGTCGCCAACCCCGCGTTCGTTCTGGCGACCCTGCTGGCGCAGATGAAGGACAAGAGCGGCCGCATCAAGATTCCAGGCTTCTACGCCGACGTGCGGCAGTTGAGCGAGGCGGAGCGGGCGGAGTGGAAGAAGCTGCCGTTCAACGAGTCGCGGTATCGAAAAGAGCTGGGCGCGCCGAAGCTGTTCGGCGAGACGGGCTACTCGACGCTCGAGCGCGTCTGGGCCCGCCCGACGTTCGAGGTCAACGGCCTGCTGTCAGGCTTCACGGGCGAGGGCGCGAAGACCGTGCTGCCGGCGATCGCGATGGCCAAGGTGAGCATGCGGCTCGTGCCCGACCAGGATCCGAAGAAGATCGGCGACCTGTTTGAGGCCTACATCAACAAGATTGCGCCGAAGACCGTGGACCTGAAGGTGACGCGCATGCACGGCGGCAAGCCGTGGATGACCGAGTTCGACAACAAGTACGTGCGCGCCGCCGGGCGCGCGATCGAGAAGGGGTTCGGGAAGGCGCCGGTCTTCAACCGCGAAGGCGGATCCATTCCCGTGGTCTCGACGTTCCAGGAGGAGCTCGGCCTGCCGAGCGTGCTGTTCGGCGTGGGACTGCCCGACGAGAACGCGCACGCGCCGAACGAGAAGCTCGATCTGTCGAACTTCCACAACGGCATCATCGCCTCGGCGTTTCTCTACGACGAGATCGCGGCCATCGGATAACCACGAAGGCGCGCTGCGCGCGCGGCCACGACGCACACGAAGATTTTCAGGCCTATTCAGGCTCGCCGGTTTCGGCAAGCGCTTCCCGGGCCCGGTCGGCATCCTCGGCGCGTACCAGCAGATACGCGGCGTCCATAGCCGGATACATTCCGCCGGCGTTGTCCGAGCGGATCATCGATTCGATGCCGGCCTCGTCGAGGATGCCCTTTGCTATCAGGGCATCTGCGATTGACCGGAACGTCGATACCGCAACGAGGTCGGCAGTCCTGGACATGACCTTCGTGTCCTTCGTGTAGGCCGGAGGCCTTCGTGGTTGCCTACCGCGTCGAGCGGCTCTCGTCGGTCTCGAAGGCCAGCAGCACGTTGCCGCCGCGTCCGTTGCCCAGCCCCGTGTAGCCGGAGCCGAGAAACAGCATCCCGCCGGCGACGATCGGTCCTGGCGCTCCCATCGCGCCGCCCCGTGCCGCGACGCCGTTGGCCGTCATGAAGTCGCGCACCGTGTCGAACTCCCAGACCTGCCTGCCGTCGGCCGCCGCGAAGGCGCGCAGCACGCCGTCCTGGCCGCCCGAGAACACGATGCCGGGGATGACCGTGAGCGCCGCGGTCTGTCCCGATTGCCGCTGCGGGATCGGCGCGACCGGCGTCGTCCATTTCTTCTCACCGGTCTTCAGATCGAGCGCCCAGACGGCGCCGCTCCGCGTGCCGAAGTAGACGCGCTGGTCGTCCGCCGCGCCGCCGAAGGTGATTTCGCCGCGCGCCAGCTTCTCGACGAGCGTCGCCTTCCAGATCACCTTTCCGTCGCGCACGTCCTGTGCGTAGACTTCGCCGCTCTTCTGCCCGGAGATCACGATCGCGCGGCCGTCGTTCAGCGTGCGCATGATCGGCGAGTCGCCGAAGTCCCAGTCGGGGCCGATGTTGGCGGGGCAGTTCTCCGACGGGTTGGCCGCTTCACAGCCGACGAGCCACGCGTCGTCCGGCGTGTGCTGCACGGTCCAGCGCGGCTTGCCCGTCGCGAGGTCGAGCGCCATCACCGCGTCGGTCGTTGTCGCGGAGACCGGCCTGCTGTACGCGTCGCCGGTGCCGATGTAGAGCGCGCCGCGCGCCTCGTCTACCGTCGGCGTGGCCCAGATGCCGCCGCCGGACGGCGCGTACAGCTGCACGCCGCGCGAGTTCTTCTTCGTCGGCTTCGGTTCTTCGCCGATGATGAACGTCTTCCAGGCCTGCTTCCCGGTGTCCGCGTCGAGCGCGACGATGCTGCCGCGGAAGGTGCAGCAGGGGTAATCGGGACCGCCGCCCGCGGCTTCCTCGCGCGAGGCCAGCGGGACGTAGAGACGTCCCCTGTGCAGGATGGGGGAGCCGGTGACCGCGGCGAGCGGATGCGGGTCGGCGCTGACGATCCAGAGCGCCCTGCCGGTCGCGGCGTCGAGCGCGTAGACGTTGCCGCGCAGGTCGCCGAAGTACACCGCATACGACGAGCCCGGGTGGCCCTTGACGGGACCGACGCTCGGCGCGTTGCGAACGCCGGACGCCGCCTGGAAGCCCCACGCGACGCAGCCGCTCTTCGCATCGAGCGCGTAGACGTAGCCGGTGTCCGCGCCGAAGAAGACGCGTCCGCCGGCCACGGTCGGCTGGCTGTACATCGACGCGGCGTTGGGAAGTCCGAAGGCCCACTTCAGCTTCAGGTTCGGGACCTGCGCCGCGGTGATTCCCGCCGCCTTCCCGGACTGGAACCGTGCGTTGGTCGCGTCGGCGCTCCAGCCGTTCCACGCAGGACCCGCTGACGGGTCCGTGAGCTTCGCACTCGCCGGGCACTGATTCGGCATCGCCTTCGGATCGCCGGCGGGAATGCTTCCGATCTTCCGGCCTCCGAGGAACTCGGCATATCCGCGCTTGACGACGTCGCTGGCGTCGGCGACGGCCTGCGCGTGCGCCGGAGTCGGGCTCATGGTGATCGCCGCGAAGACCGTGTCCGGCGCGAGCCTGCGCAGCGCGTCGAGGTCGGGCGCCTGCTCCGCGCCCGCCGCCCGCGCGACACCGGGATTGCGGTGGCACGTCGCGCAGTGCTCCTCGAAGCTTCGAATCGTCCCCGAGGCCGTCTGGGCGCTCGCCGCCACGGCGCCGGCCAGCAGCATGGCGAAAACGTTGCCGATCAGGAGCAGTCGCTTGGTCATGGACATCACCCTCTCGCGCGGATTTTAGTCCGAAATCTTACGGAGCCTGACGAATACGCCGATCAGCGTAACGGTTACGCCGATCAGCGTAGCCGATATCCACGGGTGGTAGTACAGCGCGGCGGCGAGCAGAGCGATCCAGCCCAAGGATCTCCGTGCTAATTGAGCGCGGCGACCCGGCGCCGCAGCGTCTTGACGTGCTCCCAGATCTGGTCGTGCTCCTCGCGCGCTTCCTTGTCCATCTCGCTCATGCTCGAGAGCTTCAGGTACGTCTGCAGGTCGCGCAGCGCGCCGGTGACGTCGTTGAGGTGGTAGTTGAGGAGTCCCCGGTCCCGCAGCTCGTTGAGCGCCGACGGCGTGAGCGCGACGAGCAGCTCGGTGACCGTGCGGGCCTGCGGGAACGAGCGCATGCCGACGTAGATGCGCTTCAGGTTCAGGAGCATCCGGACGATGATTTCCTTGCGCGTGGCGGGCGCGAGCAGCGACTTGCTGAACGCGATCTCGCTGCCCACGTGCTTCTGCAGCAGCACACGGCAGTCGTGCTCCGAGAGCAGCGCGCCGCCGTGGAACGGATCGATCAGCAGGCCGCTCGTCGTGCGCTTGCCGACGTCGGGGCTGCGCACGAGGAAATGCCCGGGAAAGTTGACGCCGTCGATGTGCAGCCCCGCGCGGCGCGCGATCTCCATGTAGACGAGCGACAGCGTGATCGGAATGCCCGTGCGGTGATCGAGGACCTCGTTCAGGCAGCTGTTGCGCGGGTCCTCGTAGCGGTCGTTGCCCGAGAAGCCCTGCTCCTGGAAGAGATACGTGTTGAGCGCGCGGACGCACGCCAGCGTGGACGTGTCGGCGGTCTCCTGCGCACGGGCGTGAATGAACTTCGCCGCCGCGGCGCCCATCCCATCGAGCTGCGAGAGATACGGCTCGGGATCGATGCGTGGGTATTCGATGGTCGCGATGACGAGCGCCGCGTGCGCGAGCGCGGTGCCGGGAGCGTTGGAAGCGGCGGTGAGCGCGTCGGCGAGCTCTTTCTTCATTTCACCAGGTCTTCGAGCATCGGAAGCGACAGAGCGTCCAGTCCGCCCACGACCAGCTCCGCGGCCGTCAGCTCGGCGGCGGGGTAGCTCGTCGTGACTCCTACACAGCGTAACCCGGCTCCGCGTGCCGATTCGAGTCCCCACACCGAGTCTTCGATCGCCACGCAGCGCTGCCGGTCGAGCGGCTTGCCCGCGGCGTCCTGCAGGCGCTCGAACGCCAGCAGATACGGCGCGGGCGACGGTTTGCTCTCGGGCGTGTCGCCTGATGCGACGACCGCGGTGAAGAGGCCACCCAACCCGGCGGCATCGACGATCTGCAGGATTTCGTGGCGGAGCGCGCCCGACGCGATCGCGATCGGAACCGCGGCCGCAGCCGCGCGCACGAAGTCGGCGGCGCCCGGAAAGAGCACCTGGTCGCCTTCGAGCATCGCCTGGAGCTTCACGCCCTTCCGCGCGACGAGCGCCGTGATGTGCCGATCGGTCCACGCCAGGCGGCGGTCGCGCGCCAGCGCCTGCAACATCCCGACGTCGTCGTAGCCGAGATAACGGGCGAAGTATTCCTCGCGATCGAGCAGCAGCCCTTCCGCGGCGAGCGCCTGCTGGTACGCTTTCAGGTGCAGCGGCTCGCTGTCGGCAATGACCCCGTCGAAGTCGAAGACGATGGCCTGGAGCGCGGCGGTCACGCGCCCGGGGCCTTGGCCGCGGGCGCTTCGAGGGGCGTCTTCTCGCCGGCGCGAACCGCCACCTTGAGGCGATTGGCCGCCGGCGGGTACGGACATTCCCACGTCGGGTTGTACGCGCAGGTCGGGTTGTACGCGAGGTTGAAGTCGATGACGTAGAAGCCGGTCGCGGTCGGCTTCAGGTCCAGATACCGGCCCGCCGCATATGTCTCCATGCCCGTGGTCAGATCGGCGAACGGGACGAAGAGCGACGTGATCTGCTGTGTTCCCGCCTCGACGAATGATTCGAGCGACATCTGCTGGCCCTGGAGCGTGAACTCGAGGACGCCGACGCGCTGCATCTTGCGGTTCGTGCCCGTGGAGGTCGGCATGTCGGACACCGGCCGGTCGTTCGACAGCTTGAGCGAGGCCGGCACCTTGAAGGCGGGGTCGACGGGGTAGTACTTCAGCGGCAGCAGGATCGCGCGCTTCGCGACCGGAACGCTTTCCGGGTCGGCGGCCAGGGTCTGATCCTTTTCCGAGCGGGCGTCCTCGACTGCCTTGACGTAGCCGCCGGCATCCTCATCGGGCGCGGGCGGCCCGGAGGTGCACGCGCACACGAGCGCGGCAACGAGCAGGGCAATGTGGAGTGTAGGGCGGGTCTTTGTAGACCCGCCAGATTTGCCCACGTGCAGTGTAGGCCGGGTCTTTTCAGACCCGGCAGATTGTCCGCTCAACACTAACTAACAATATAACTGCCGCGCGCCACCGTGGCATCGGCCAGCGTCCGGCGGAGGGCGACCGTGTTGACGGGCGTCGCCTTCAGCACGCGGCGCAGCGCGGCGAGGAGCGTCCGGAGCGTGTCGCCCTCGGCCATCGCGGCGAGCGCGTTGGTCGCGGCGGCCTGGACGCGCTGCGTGGCATCGTTGACGAACGTCCGCGCCGCCGCCTCGTGCAGCGCCGCGTCAGCCCGGCCGCCGGCCACCGCTTCGCCCGCGCGCAGCACGGCGCTCTCCGCGGCGTAGATGTCGATCAGGATGTCCGCCGCCGCGCTCAGGACCTCCTGCTCGTCCGTCAGCTTCTGACCGTATGTCTGCATCGCGGTGCCGAGCCCCATCAGCGCCACCTTCTTGAGCGCCGCCACGGTCTTCAGGTCCGCGTCGAGCCCCTCGTCGGCCGACAGCGACGCCCCCGACGGCGAGAGCAGCTCGTCCTGCAGCCGCCTGGCCGCCGGGATGAGGCCGATCTCCCCCTTTGCCGCGCGCCGAAGCAGCATGCCGGGAATCAGCAGCCGGTTGATCTCGTTGGTCCCCTCGAAGATGCGGTTGACGCGCGCGTCGCGAAAGAACCGCTCGGCGGGATAGTCCTTCACGAAGCCGTTGCCTCCGTGAATCTGGACGTTCTCGTCGAGCACGTACTCGAGGACCTCGCTGCCCATCACCTTCGCGATCGACGCTTCGACCGCGAGCTCCTCGAGCGCGGCGGCAATCGCCGGACCGCCATGGCCGCCGCTGTCCGCAACCGCGGCGTCAATCAGGCCGGCGGTTCGATACATGAGGCTCTCGAGCGCATACGTCCGCGCCGTCATCTCACCGAGCTTGTACTTGATGGCGCCGAAGTCCGAGATGGGATGGCCGAACTGCTTGCGCTGCTTCGCGTACCTGGCTGCCTCGGCGATCGCCGCGCGACACCCGCCGCTGCACATCGCGCCCAGCTTGAAGCGTCCGAAGTTCAGCGTGTTCAGCGCAACCTTGTGCCCCTTGCCGATCTCGCCGAGCACGTTGTCGGCGGGCACCTTGACGTCCTGCAGCAGGACGGGTGTCGTCGACGAGCCGTGCAGCCCCATCTTGTGCTCTTCGTTGCCCGACTTCACGCCGTACGCGCGCTCGACGATGAAGGCGGTGAACTGGTCGCCGTCCGCCTGCGCAAAGACGAGGAAGACGTCGGCAAAGCCGCCGTTGGTGATCCACATCTTCTCGCCGTTGAGGACCCAGCTGCCGTCGGCCTGCTTTGTCGCGCGCGTGCGCGCCGCCAGCGCGTCGGAGCCCGAGCCGGACTCGCTCAGGCAGTACGCGCCGACGGTCTCGCCCGCGACGAGACCAGGCAGGTACTTCGCCTTCTGCGCGTCGGTGCCGAAGAGCACCAGCGGAATGATCGTGAGGTTGGCCTGCGCGCCGTAGGCGGCGCCGAGCGACGCGGAGCGCGCCATGCGCTCGGACACGACGAGCGCCGACGCCTTGTCCAGGTCGAGGCCGCCGTACTGTTCGGGAACGCTGATGCCGAGCAGCCCGAGCTCGCCGGCGCGGCGGATCAGCGTGCGCGCCAGCTTCCAGTCCTTCGTCTCGAGCTGGTCGATGTTCGGCATCACCTCGTTGTCGACGAACTCTTCGACCGTCTGCGCCATGAGCCGATGTTCTTCCGACTGCTTCTCCGGCGTGAAGATTGAGGACGCCTCGGTCTCCTCGAGAAGCCACGACGCGCCCTTCCGCGCAGCAGTATTCGTTGCGACAGCCATAGTTGCTCCCTACAGTCGTTCGAAGATTCCGGCGGCGCCCATGCCGCCGCCGACGCACATCGTCACCATTCCGTATCGAGACTGGCGCCTGTGCATCTCGTGCAGCAGGCTCGTCGTCAGCTTGGCGCCGGTGCAGCCGAGCGGATGCCCCAGCGCGATCGCGCCGCCGTTGACGTTGAGACGCTCGGGGTCGATCGGCAGCTCGCGCAGGCACGCGAGCACCTGCGCCGCGAAGGCTTCGTTCAGCTCGACGAGGTCGACCTGCTCGAGCGACAGGCCCGCGATCTTCAGCGCCTTGCGAATGGCGGGCACGGGTCCGATGCCGAAGCGCTCGGGCTCCACGCCGGCCGTCGCAAAGGTGACGAACCGCGCGAGCGGCTTCAGGCCACGCTCCTTCGCGAACGCTGCCGACGTGACGAGCACCGCGGAAGCGCCGTCGCTCGTCTGGGACGAGTTGCCCGCCGTCACCGTGCCAGACGCGTGGAACGCGGGCCGCAGCGACGCGAGCGCCTGCGCCGAGGTATCGCGCCGCGGCCCTTCGTCGACGTTGAAGGTCAGCTCGCGCACCTGAGGCTTGCCGTTGCCATTGGCCGGCGTGGCGACCTTGTACTTCAGCGGCGTAATCTCCCCGGCGAACCGTCCGCTGTCGATGGCCGCGACCGCGCGCTGATGGCTGCGCAGCGCGAACGCATCCTGCTCGTCGCGCGAGATGTGGTTGTCGCGCGCGTGATTCTCGGCCACCAGTCCCGTACTCAGGTACACGTCCGGGTAGCTGTCAACGAGCGCCGGGTTCGGCGAGACCTTGTTGCCGCCCATCGGCACCATGCTCATCGACTCGGTGCCGCCGGCCAGCACGGCGTTCGCGAAGCCGCACATGATGCGTTCGCCGGCGTAGGCGATCGCCTGGAGCCCGGACGAGCAGAACCGGTTGATCGTGACGGCCGAGGCGCTCACCGGTACGCCGGCTCGAAGGCTCGCGATGCGCGCGACGTTGAGGCCCTGCTCGGCCTCGGGCATCGCGCAGCCGAGGATGACGTCCTCGACGTCCGACGCCTCGACCCCCGGCGCGCGGCGAAGCGCTTCGGCGATGACGGCCGCTGCCATCTCGTCGGGTCTGACGGTCCTGAGGGCGCCGTTCGGGGCGCGGCCGACCGCGGTGCGTGTCGCTGAAACGATTACTGCGTCCTGCATGTGAAATCCGCCAGCAGATCCTCGAGCGCGTCCGCCACTTCGCCGACCTGGCCGACGAACAGGTGGTTGGCGCGATCGATCTCGACCAGCTCCTTCGGGTCCGCAAGCTGCGCGTAGAACTCGCGCACCTGCTTCAGTGGAATCAACTCGTCGGCCTCGCCGTGGATGATGAACTTCGGCTTGGCCGACGTCTTCACCACCGCGAAGTCATACCGGTTGACCGGCGGCGCGATGCCGATCAACGTGCAGATCCGATCGTCGCGCGCGCCGGCCGTCAGCGCAACGTACGCGCCGAACGAAAAACCCGCGGCCCACAGCTCCTTCCCCGGATACTGCGCAGCCATGAAATCGACAGCAGCCGTGAAATCCTCACATTCGCCCGGCCCTTCGTCCCATGTGCCGGCACTGCGGCCGACGCCGCGGAAATTGAACCGCAGCACCGCGCAGCCGATTCGCGCGAGCGCCTTGGCGCCCTGGTAGACGGCCTTCGTGTGCATCGTGCCGCCGTGCGTCGGCAGCGGATGCGCGAAGACGACGGCCGAGCGCGCGTCGCCGGCCGGCTGCTCGAGCAGCACCTCCAGTGGTCCTGCCGGACCGGCGATCTCCCGAAGAGGGTCAGGCAATCTTCTTTTCGGACTCAGCGAGGAATCGCGTCACAAGCGATGCAAATTCGTGCGGCCGCGTGATCATCCCGAGATGTCCCGTCCGCACGAGCGTCTCGACCCGCGCCTGCGGCCACGCCTTCAGATACTGACGCGTGACCGGCGGCGGGACGATCTTGTCGAGCGCGTCTTCGCCGGTCAGAAGCAGAGCTGGTACTTTGACGCGCGCCAACCCTTCCTCGATTCTCGCCTGTTCCAGCAGCGACATTCGTCGCGCCATACGGCCGGGGTGGAAGCTGTAGCGGAGCACATTCACTCCGTGGCGCACGGCAGCAACGGCTGTGTTCCACATGCCATCGTTGGCAGCGGCGATCTCACGAAGATTCCGCAGCGACCGGACGCAGAACGCTGGCGCGTACAGCCACGGCATGGCCATATACCTCCGGCGTCGCGCGTCCGGGCGCCACGACGGATGAAGCGCGGAAGCAAGAATCACCGAAGAGGTGCGCTCGGGATAGCGAATCGCAAACGCCGCCGCGATGAGACCGCCGTAGGACACCCCGCAGATCGCCGCGCGGTCCAGGCCGCGGGCGTCGAGCGCGTCGCGCACCTGATCGACGTAGTTCCAGAAGCCGAGCGCCTCGTCGAATCGCGCCCCGGAGGAGGGCTCGTCGGCAAGCGAGAACGTGATGACGCGGCTTCGCTGCGCCAGCGCGTCGATACCCGGCGTCATCCACTCCCAGCGCCCCTGCACGCCCGGAATCACGACGACAGGAACACCGGAGCCGCGATCAACGATCCTCATTGAACCTTCTGCCATCGCCCACTGCCCACTGCCCGCTAGTTCCGCAACGGCTTCCCGGTCTTCAGCGTGGCCTGAATCCGCTCCTGCGTCTTGCGCTCGGCGACCAGGCTCAGAAACGCCTCGCGCTCCAGATCGAGCAGCTGCTGCTCGCTGACCGTGGACGGATGCGGCAGCGATCCGCCCGCCATGATCGTCGCCAGCTTGCGCCCGATGAGCGCGTCGTGATCGCTGATGCGTCCCGCGCGCCACGCGAGATGGATGCCGAGCTTCAGCGGCGCGAGCACCGCGTCGCCGCCGACGGCAATCGCGGTGCGCGGCGCCGGCGGCTGGTAGCCTTCCGCGACACGCTGAAGGGCCTTCGCTTTCGCGTCCGCAATCAGCCGCTCGCGATTCATCGTCACCGCGTCGACCGGCCGCAGATAGCCGAGGCGCTGGGCGTCGGGCGCGCTCGCGGACACCTTCGCGAAGCCGATGGCCTCGAACGCGCGCTGCATCGGCGGCAGAAAATCCGTCGAGCCGGCCGGCATCTGCTCGGCGGCGCGCGCGACCATCTCCTTCGTTCCGCCACCCGCCGGGATGAGCCCCACACCCGCCTCGACGAGCCCGATGTAGCTTTCGGCCGCCGCCTGCACGCGATCCGCATGCAGCACGACCTCGCAGCCGCCGCCGAGCGCGAGGCCTGCAGGCGCGACGATGACCGGCACGTCCGCGTAGCGCAGCGCCATCGTCGCGTTCTGAAACGCGCGCACCATCAGGTCCACTTCGTCCCAGTTCTCCTCCTGCGCTTCGAGGAGGAGCAGCATGATGTTCGCGCCGGCGGAGAAGTGCTCGCCTTCGTTGCCGACGACCAGCGCGGCGAAGTTCGCCGACGCTTCCTTCAGGCCCGCGTGCAGCATCTGGATGGTGTCGCCGCCGATGGCGTTCATCTTCGAGTGGAACTCGACGCAGAGGACGCCGTCGCCGAGATCGACGAGGCTCGCGCCGGCATTTCTTTTGACGACGCGATTCCGCTCCTTCGCCGACTTGAGAAGGTGAAGGTTCGGAGCGGCCGGCGGCACCTCGCGAACCTGACCGCCGAGTGCCTCCTTCACCTCGAACGGCCCAAGCTCCCAGCCAAAGCCCCATCGCATGACTCGATCGACGTCGTCGGGCGAGTAAGCGATCTGCGGCGTGACCTTCCCGGTGTACTCGAGCGTTGGAGCCAGCGTCTGGCGCAGGAACTCGCCGACCTTGTCCTTGCCGTTGTAGAGGGTGCGGATACGCTCGCGAAGGTCGGTCGTCGCCGCGGCCGCTTCGAGCGAGCCGAGGCGCGGCGGCGTGCGCGGACGGTACTCGAGCGTCGCGGGGTCGAGCGTCAGGATTTCCGATTCGCCAGGCGGACCTGAAGGTCCGCCTCTACGTACTCTCTTGTAAAACCCCTGGCCGGTCTTTTCGCCGACCATCTTCCGTTCGACCATCTTCTCGACAAACGCCGGCAGCACGAACTCGCGGCGCGCCGCTTCATCGGGAAGCCGCTCGTACAGGTTGTGGACGACATGCGCCAGGATGTCGATGCCCGCGAGGTCGAGCGTCCTGAACGTGGCGCTCTTCGGCCGTCCGAGTGGGGGCCCCGTGATCGCGTCCACTTCCTCGATCGTGTACGCGCCCGATTCGACCTGCTTGAGGATCTGAATCACACCGTAGAGCGCGATGTGGTTGCCGATGAAGTTCGGCGAGTCCTTCGCGAGAACCACACCCTTGCCGAGATGATGGTCGGCAAACGAGGTGACGGCATCGACGACGTCCTTCGAGGTGTCGGCGGTGGGAATCAGCTCGAGCAGGTGCAGGTAACGCGGCGGGTTGAAGAAGTGCGTCCCGAGCCAGTGGCGGCGGAAGTCGGCGCTCCGGCCTTCGGCGAGCGCGGCAATCGGGATGCCCGACGTGTTCGAGCTGACGATCGATCCCGCGCGGCGCGCCGCGTCGACCTTCTCGAGCAGCGAGCGCTTGATGTCGAGCTGCTCGACGATCGCTTCGAGGATCCAGTCGCTCTCGCCGATGCGCGCGAGGCTGTCGAAGCCGCCGGTCGAAATCAGCTTCCACGTGTCGGGCGTGAAGAACGGATCAGGCTTCAGCGAGCGCGCGCGCTTGAGCCCGTCGCGCGCCGCGTCGGCGGTCACGTCGAGCAGGAGCGCCGGGACACCGGCGTTGGCGAAGTGCGCCGCAATCTGAGCGCCCATGGTGCCCGCGCCCAGGACGGCTACCGATCGAATGACCATCTCGCGATTCTACCGGTTCGTCGTTGGCGAGTCGTTGGTCGTCGGTCGTAGTTTGATATCGTAAGAATCCAACCTCGTGGACACCGCGTTCGAAATCCTGGCGACGCTCAGCTTCTGCCATCTGCTCAACGACATGATGCAGTCGCTGATCCCGTCCATCTATCCAATCCTCAAGCAGAACTTCCAGCTCGATTTCACGCAGGTCGGCCTCATCACCTTCGTCCTGCAGCTGACCGGCGCGCTGCTCCAGCCCGTCGTCGGCCACTACTCGGATCGGCATCCCAAGCCGTACGCGCTCGCGGCGGGCATGGGCTTCACGCTGCTCGGCATGCTCCTGCTCTCGAAGGCCGGCAGCTTCACGATGGTGCTCGCGGCCACGTCGCTCGTCGGTCTCGGCTCGTCGATCTTCCACCCGGAGTCGTCACGGATGGCGCGTGCGGCGTCGGGTGGCCGCCACGGCTTCGCGCAGTCCTTCTTCCAGGTCGGCGGCAACTTCGGCTCGGCGCTCGGTCCGCTCCTCGCGGCGTTCATCGTGCTGCGGAACGGGCAGTCGAGCATCGCCTGGTTCTCGATCGCCGCGCTGGTGGCCATGATGTTTCTCGTGCGCGTCGGCAGCTGGTACAAGGGAAGCGGAGCGATGCATGCCGCACGGCGCGCGGCGTCGGCCCGCCACGACGCGGTGTCGTCGCGCCAGGTCGTGACGGCGGTCCTGATCCTGCTGGCGCTGCTCTTCTCGAAATTCGTGTACCTGGCGAGCCTCGGGAGCTACTACACCTTCTACCTGATCAGCCGCTTCGGTCTCACGGTGCAAAGCGCGCAGATTCACCTGTTCGTGTTCCTCGGCGCGGTCGCGGCCGGCACGATCGTCGGCGGACCCGTCGGCGATCGCATCGGCCGTCGCCAGGTGATCCTCGCGTCGATCCTCGGCGTGCTGCCGTTCACGCTGGCGCTCCCGTACGCGAACCTGTTCTGGACGCGCATCCTCACCGTGATCATCGGGCTGGTGCTCGCCTCCGCGTTCTCGGTGATCGTCGTCTATGCGCAGGAGCTGATGCCGGGGCGCGTCGGCATGATCGCGGGGCTGTTTTTCGGCGTGGCGTTCGGCATCAGCGGCATCGGGGCAGCGGCGCTTGGGGCGCTCGCGGACCGCACCGACATCTATTACGTCTACCGCCTCTGTTCGTACCTGCCCGCCATCGGCGTGCTCGCGTTCTGGCTGCCACGCGTGGAGCCTGCGGCAGCGCATCACGACCAGGTCAGTCCCGTCGTGCCGGAGCTCGAGCCAGCGGCCGAGTGAGGCACGTCGGCCCGCCGGCGCCCTTGACGCTGATCTCGTCGCCGGCGTACTCGGTCACGCGGGCGCCCGCGCGCTCGAGCGCGCCGCGCGTCCGCGGATTCCCGGCGAGCATGACGCACTCGCGCGGGCCGAGCGCGAGCACGTTGGTCCCCATCGTGTCGAACTCCCCGGCGGGCACTTCGACCAGCGCGTAGCCGCGCTCGAGCAGTTCCTGGCGGAACGGGACCGGAAGCAGCGGTGAATACACGACGGCGAGGTCGCTGTCGACAGGGCTGATCAGCGACATCAGGTGAAGGACGTCGCCGGGGCCGCGCCAATGCGGCAGCGGCACGACGATGATGTCGTCGATCGAGTCGGCGAGGATCGATCGAAGCTGGAGAATGCCGTTCTCGTTGGTGCGATAGCCGTGGCCGACCGCGATCGTGCGGTCGTCCAGCCAGACGACGTCGCCCCCCTCGAGGCAGCCCGGCTCGGTGATTTCGCCGGCGATTGGCACGCCGAGCCTGCGGAACGCCGCCTTCTGCGCCGCCGGCTCGCCCGCGCGAAGGCGCTTGCCCATCCTGCCGAGGATGACGCCCCGCGAGCAGACGATGGACGCATCCCGCGCGTAGATCGAATCCAGGTTGGTGCGCTCGTCGGCCGGGAGGAAATCGACCTGCGCGCCCGCGCCCTGGAGGATCCGGAGAAACGCCTCGTATTCCTCGGCGGCGCGCGCGAGCGCGGGGGCGGCGCTGAAGTCGAGCGACTTCCACTGCGCGGCGCACGCCTCGTCGCTCACGAATGCCTCGCGCGGATGCTTGACCACCACGCGTTCGAGGCGGCCCGCCTCGGCGAGCGTGCTAGTGGCCACGCCGCTTCAACAGGTTCATGGCCTTCACCGACATGACCACCTCTCCACGTTGATTCAACACCTCGAACAGCGTCCGCACGAGGCCGCGGTCGGGCCTCGATGCCGACGGCCGTGCCTCGACGATGGTCGCGCGCACGGACAATGTATCGCCCGGCCGCACCGGTCGCGTCCACCTCAACTCGTCGACGCCCGGCGATGCGAGGCTCGCCACGTGGGACAGGAAGTGCTCGACGACGAGCCGCATCATCCAGCCGGCCGTCTGCCATCCGCTCGCGATCAGCCCGCCGAACTGCGTGTGCCGCGCCGCGTCGCGATCCTTGTGAAACGGCTGCGGGTCGTACCGCGTGGCGAACTCGACGATCTCGTCGCCGGTGACGGCGATCGACCCGAATTCGTGAACGTCTCCGGCAACGTAGTCCTCGAAGAACCGATCGTCGACGGGCGTGGCAAACGGCATCGGACGATCCTATTTCCAGCGCGTCAGAATCGATTCGCGGTCGAACAGCCGGATGCCGACGGCCATGAGCCCGACGTTGAGCGCCGCGAGGCCCGACGAGATCAGCAGCACGAGGCGGCTGGTGAGCTGCAGGTTGTTCGTGAACTCGGCCACGAGCAGCACGCTGATCGGCAGGATGATCAGCGCGCCGATCTGCTGGGCGCTGCGCGCGTCGTTCACCCGCGACGACACGCAGACGGCCATCTGCAGCGCCGCCAGCGACGCGAGCGGGCCGAGCAGGAAGATCGTCAGCAGCGCGCGTGGAAAGAACAGCGTGCGATAGACCCCGGGACGGGCCAGCAGCGCGACGCCTCCGACGTAGAGCGCAAAGCACGCGGTGGCGAGGACGAGGCCGGGAAGGAGCGCCCCCAGCACCTTGCCGGCGAGCAGCTCGAAGGTCGTGATGGGCGTGGCGAGCAGCGGCTCGAGCGTCCGTGCCTGCTTTTCGCCGACGACGGCGTAGGCGGCCACCGACATGGCGCCTGCAACCGGGGTGAGGACGAGCAGGATCAGGAACTGCTGGAAGATCAGCGCCTGGATGGCGCCCTCGGGATCGAGGCTGTGCGTGGCCGGCTGATCGCGGTAGATCTCGAGCGCGATCCTGAAGTCGCTCGAGTCCGCGAGCCGCTCGCCGGAAAAGTACGGCACCGCGATCGCGATGAGAAACGGCATGACGATCGAGATCGCGCCGGTGATGATCGCCGGGAGGAACACCGCCGGGTTGTTTCGCAGGTCGGCGAGCTCCTTGCCGAGCAGCGCGGCCATCCGGCTCATGGCGTCCCCTTCTGGAGCAGCCGCAGGTACACCTCCTCGAGCGGTGCCTCGTCCGCGACGACCGACACGACATCCGCGCCTGACTGGACCAGCGCGCGCACGATGCCGGGCGTGGCGCGTTCGACGTCGCTCACGGCAATCGACAGCGTCCGGTCTTCGGTCCGCACGTCGGCACAGGCGGGCTTCAGGACGTCGGCGAACGGAGCGGCGGGCCCGGCGAGCCTGACCAGCACGCGCGAACCGAAGAGCCGCGCGCGCAGCGCCGCCGGCGTGTCGAGCGCGATGAGCCTGGCGCGCAGCACCGCGACGCGATCGGCGACGCGCTCGACTTCGTCCAGGTTGTGCGTCGAGATGAGGACGGCGCGCCGCTCGCCGCGCAGCCGCAGGATCAGCTCGCGCACGTCGCGCGCGCTCTCCGGGTCGAGACCCGACGTCGGCTCGTCGAGCAGCACGATGTCCGGCCGGTGCAGGAGCGTCCGCGCCAGCGCGACGCGCTGCTTCAGCCCCTTGGACAGCTGCGCCGCGCGGTCCTGCTTGCGGCCGCCGATGTCGAACAGATCGAGCGCTTCGTCGACGGCCCGCGCGGGATCCTCGAGGCCGTGCAGCCGCGCGTAGACCATCAGGTTTCGTTCGACCGTCAGGCGATCCCAGAGGCCCGGCGCCTCCGTGAGAAAGCCGATGCGGCCACGGACGTCGACGGTGCCGGACGAGGGCTTGATCAGCCCGGCGAGCATCCGGAGCGTCGTTGTCTTGCCCGCGCCGTTCGGGCCGAGGAGCGCGAAGATTTCACCCGGCGCCAGCTCCAGTGAGACATCGTCCACGGCGACGCGCGCGTCGAAGCGGCGCGTGAGGTGCGCGGCGACTAACGCGGGCGGCAAGGCCACAAAGAAAAACTAGCCACAGAGGTCACAAAGAGCACAAAGGTCAAGGGCACAAAAGAGCAGTCGCCGGGTCGGCCTGCGCAGCAGGCCGACCGCGGGTGAGGTGCGCCACCCCGGAACAAGCCGCATGGATCGTGGCGCGGTTTGTTCCCGCGTGGCGTACCTCACCCGTGGCCGCCTTCAGCGGCCCGGCGACCGCTTATCGGTCGATTGTTACCTTCGTGATCTTATGCCTTGGTGCTCTCGGTGCTCTTTGTGGCTCGCCTTCTTCGTGTCCTTGTCCTAGCGTCGGTTGGGATCGAATTCGAAGCAGCCGGGAGTCAGGAGGATGTGGCCGGCGTGCGTGAAGAAGAGGCTGGTCGGGCTGATGATCCCCGTCGTGCTGAACTGCACCGTGCGCGCCTTGTCGCCGTGCGCGTCGTAGACGTAGGTGAACGGCACGACCATCGAGATCCAGAGCTGTCCCTGCGCGTCCACGCCGGCGGTGCGGACGATCGGCTGCACGTACGGCACCTCCCGGTCCTCGAGGCGTCGCGTCGGCCACTTCGTCGGCTGCGACGCGACCAGGTCGTCGATCTCGCGTCCTTCGATGTGACGCTCGAACAGGAGGCTGCCCGCCGCGTCGTACTTGCGGAACATCGGCTGCCCGGTCAGGAAGACGTAGAAGAAGCCGCCGGTCGGATCGACGAGCGGGAGCCCGGCGTTGAACGCGAGGTTCAGGTCGCGCTCCGCGTACCCCGTGTCGCGCAGCCGCCCGATCGTCCGCTGCGGGACGCCCGACGCCGAATACTCGGTGATGAGCGAGCCGCGTTCCGGCTCGCTGATGAAGATCGAGCCGCCGGAGAACTGCAGCGACGAGATCCCGCTCACCGCGTAGTTGCCGAGAATCACCTGCGGCATCGAGCGGCCGGCGAGGAAGAAGCCGCCGGAGCGCAGCGCGCCCGGCCCGAAGATCTGCAGCCGCTCCTGGCCGCGCGGCACGTCGGCGACGACGAAGGACCCCTCCTGCGTCGTATCGAACCCGCCCGGCTGGATGATGCGTCCGTCCTCCTGCCCGACGTCCACCACCTTGCGCGCGGCCGTCCATTCGGGGTCGATCATGTAGATGGCGTGCGCGCGGCGGTCGAAGACGAAGTAGTAGCCGTTGGCGACCTGCTGGAAGGCGACGGGCTCTTCGAACAGCCCGCTGATGTGCGGCGGGAGCGCGCCGACCGGGCGCAGGACGTCGACGCGGACGGCCGCATAGGGGCCGACCTTCGGGAGGGCCCCCGCGGCGACGAGCAGAAAGCAGAGCAGCGCGAGCTTAGTACGCGGCAACTGATCGAATGGCTTTCAGCACATCCGCCGATCCCGGAAGGATCGCTTCCTCCAGCACCGGCGCGTACGCGACGGGGCAATCGAGCGAGGCGACGCGCGTCACCGGCGCGTCGAGCTCGTCGAACAGTTCCTGGCCGATCCGCGCGGCGAGGTGACCGCCGAAGCCGGCGGTCATCTGATCCTCGTGCGCGACGATCACCCGGTTCGTCTTCCGCGTGTAGGCGGCAATGGTGTCCCAGTCGAGCGGGACGATGGTGCGCAGGTCGACGATGGCGGCGCTGACGCCGTCCTTCTCGGCCTGCTGCGCGGCGACGATCGACCGCTGGACCAGCGCGCCCCACGTGAAGATCACGACGTCGGTCCCGTCGCGCACGACCGAGGCCTTGCCGAACGGCACCATGTAGTCCGGGCCCTGGTACTCGGCCTTGTTGTACGTCTGGCGGTAGAGATGCTTGTGCTCGAAGAACATCACGGGGTCGTCGCAGCGAATCGCCGTGCGCAGCAGTCCCGCCGCGTCGCGCGCGTTCGAGGGGAACGCGAGACGGATGCCGGGGCAATGCGC
Source organism: Vicinamibacterales bacterium (assembly GCA_035635535.1). Classification (GTDB taxonomy): domain Bacteria; phylum Acidobacteriota; class Vicinamibacteria; order Vicinamibacterales; family UBA2999; genus Gp6-AA40. The sequence continues at coordinate 19,501 of DASQAX010000406.1, forward strand.
GAAGATCGCGACGCCGGACTGGCTGTGGTACGGCGCGCCGCCGCGCAGGTACCCGCCTATCGGGACGCGGATGACCATCGGGCAGCTCCAGCCGTTGTTCGACCGGTAGCGCATCATCGCCATCTCGTCGCGCAGCTGCATGTAGGCCGGCCAGATGTAGTCGAAGAACTGGATCTCGACGACCGGCTTGAGGCCGCGCAGCGCCATCCCGACCGCGCGGCCGATGATGTTCGCCTCGGCGAGCGGCGAGTTGAACACGCGGTCGCCGCCGTACAGCTTCTGCAGGCCGTGCGTCACCTTGAAGACGCCGCCCTTGCCCGGCACCGTTGCGAGCGCGCCCTCGCGGCTCGCGTCCGCGACGTCCTGGCCGAACACGACGATGCGCGGGTTGCGCGCCATCTCGTCGCGCAGCGTCGCGTTGATCGCGGCGACCATCGTGTCGGGCGCTCCGGACGGCGCCGGCGCGGTCTCGAATGCGGATGACGTGGGATCGACGGTGGGCGAGAAGACGTAGAGGGTTGCGGTGTCGGGTTCGGGCTTGGGAGCGGCGAGCGCCTGTTCGGCCGCCGCGTTGACCTCGCGCTCCACATCGCCGAGCAGCCTCGCGAGCTGCTCGCCCGATGCGAGCGCCTCCGATAGGATCAGGTCGCGTAACCTCACGATCGGATCCCGCCGCGCCTCGGCGTCGCGCTCCTCCTTCGTCTTGTACAGCTTCTCGTCGTCCGACAGCGAGTGCGAGTAGGGACGCACGACCCGGGCGTGCACGAGCGCCGGACCCTTGCGCGCGCGCACGTGCGCGACGGCGTCGCGCATCGTGTCGTCGCTGGCGAGGTAGTCGGTGCCGTCGCAGCGGAAGACCTTCAGGCCGGGGAACGACTCGACGACGCGCGACAGGTCGCCGCCCGGCGTCTGGACTTCGACCGGCGTGGAGATCGCGTAGCCGTTGTCCTCGACGAGGTAGAGCACGGGGAGGCTGCGCACGCAGGCCGTGTTGAGCGACTCCCAGAACTCGCCTTCGCTCGTCGAGCCCTCGCCAATCGTGATGAGCGTGACCTCGTCCTGCTGGAACTTCGACGCGCGATCGGGAATCGCGTCTATCCGCTCGTACAGCCGCCCGGCTTCCGCGATGCCGATGCCGTGGAGGCACTGCGTCGCCACGGCGCTGCTGGCGGACGGGATGTTGAGCCGCCTGTTCGCCCAGTGCGACGGCATCTGGCGCCCCCCGGAGGCGGGGTCGTCGGCGGCGCCCACGGAGCCGAGGAACATCTCGAGCGGCGTGACGCCGAGCGTCAACGCCAGCGCGCGGTCGCGATAATAGGTCAGGAACCAGTCGTGGCCCGGGCGGAGGTGGCGCCCCGCGGCGACGAGCACCGCTTCGTGGCCCGCGCCGCTGATCTGAAAGAAGGCCTGGCTCTGATTCTTGAGCTGTATTTCCTTGTCGTCGATCTTCCGCGACAGGAGCATGAGGCGATAGGCGGACAGTAGATCTCGCGCCGCCCCCTTCGAGCGCGTGTCCGCGCCATTGGTGAGGGTCGACCCCTTCATGGCCGAAAAATTATGGCACACTCGTGGGGCCCTCGTATGGCGCCCAGAATGAGCCTGCACCGGTGGGACGAGATTGCGCTCGAAAAGGTCACGGAGATGATCTCGCGCAAGATCGTCGCGGGCGAGCGCGAGATGCTGGCGCAGATTTATCTGAAGCGCGGCGCGCTCGTCCCGATCCACGAGCACGAGAGCGAGCAGATGACCTACATCCTGCAGGGCTCGCTGCGGTTTCTCATCGACGGCGAGGAAGTGATCGTGCGCGAGGGCGAGGTGCTCCACATTCCCTCGCGCCTCCCGCACCAGGCCGAGGCGCTCGAGGACACGCTCGAGCTCGACGTGTTCAGCCCGGTGCGCGCCGAGTGGATGTACGCGACCGACGAGGGGAATATCTGATGGCGACGATGCAGGTCCGGGCGCGCGGCGCCGCGATGGCTTCACCCGGCGCGCTCGGCCTGCGCATCATGGCGGCGATGATCGGCGTGTTCTTTCTCGGGATGTGCTCGTCGAAGATCGCGTGGCTGACCGACAGCAACATCCTGCTGCAGAAGTTCCAGATGATCTTCCTGCCGAAGGCGCCGCCGATCGTGCGCTGGTATCTCGAGACGGTCTGCATTCCCGGCACGCCGCTGTTCGCCCGCCTGGTGCCGCTCGGCGAGCTCACCGCCGGCCTCGCGCTCATCCTGGGCTTCTGGACGCGGATGACCGCGATCGCCGCGTTCCTGATGGTGCTGAACTTCCACTTCGCGACGAGCGCGTTCTGGTCGATCGATTTTCTGCGGGATGGCACCGGGCTGCCGCTGCTCGGCGGCCTGCTGGCGCTCGCGATCAGCGGCGCGCGCCTGCCGTTCAGCGTCTCGAAGTAGGTGAGGCGTAGTGCTCTGCTAGTGGACCCGGCGGTCCACATCATCGGCGCGCCCGCCCGAGTACACATCGAACTTGCGCCGCATCCGGTTGATGCGCCACTTCAGGTAGCGGTACTTGACTTCGGACAGCAGGTGGATGCGGCCGCCCTTGAGATACACGTAACCCGCGAGCGCCCCGCCGATATGCGTCCAGTGCGCGACGTTGCCGCCGGAAAACAGCGACATCGCGCCGAAGATCAGCAGCAGGTATTTCGCCTTAACCGGGAAGATCCCATAGACGAAGATCTCGCGGTGGGGGAAATACAAGCCGTACGCGAGCAGGACGGCCACGACCGCGCCCGATGCGCCGACCGTCTGCGTGAAATACAACTGATGGAGGCCGAACAGCGGGACGAACGACACCACAATCGTCGTGACGGCAGCGGCGACGCCCGTGATGAAGTAGTACCTGAGGAAATAACGTGTTCCCCACGTGCGTTCGAGCTCGACCCCGAACATCCAGAGGAAGAGCATGTTGAACAGGAGGTGGAACGGCCCGGCATGGAGGAACATGTACGTGACGAGCCGCCACACCTGCCCGTGCACGACATCCTGAGGAGTAAGCCAGAACGGAACCTGCAGCGCGGGCGCGAAGTACGTCACCACGAAGACCGCAGCGTTCGCGATGATGATCGCTTTGATCGCCGGCGTCCACGGTCCGGGACCGAATGAATATGCGAGCGTCGATGACGAAGGATACCGGGATCGCATTGATCCAGTCTGTTCCAACTACGCTCCGGCGAGCAACATCTATGCCCTGGAACCGCCGCGCTTCAGCGCAAGCGTGACAGCCTCGCGGAATTCGCGAATCCGGAGCACATGCGCGGCAATTCCAAGCACCAGGAGGGCGGCAACAATCGAAAGGAACAGCCGGATCGCCTGCCGCGCGAAGGTGTCGCCCGGCATCCACGTGCCAAGCGCGCCGTTGACGACCAGCGCCGCCATTCCCATCACGAGTGAAGCAATTACGATCCTGGCGAGCGAACCGGCAACCCGCCGGTCTTCCAGCCCATCGAGACGGCCGTGCAACAGCCACAGCAGGCCGCCAGCGTTGAATAACGCCGCGATCGACGTCCCGAGCGCCAGGCCGCCGTACCCGAGCACACGCGCGAGCACGACGTTCAACACGGCGTTGACCCCGACCGACGCGATGCTGATTTGCACGGGTGTTCGGCTGTCGCCGAGCGCGTAAAACGTGGGCGACGCGATTCTCACGATGGAATACCCGAGCAGCCCCACCGCGTAGTACTGCAGCGCCGCCGCGGTCGCCGCGGTGTCTGACGGCAAAAATGCCCGGCGCTCGAAGATCACGCGCACGATCGGATGCGACAGCGCGATCAGGCCGATCGTCGCGGGCACGTTCAGCACGAACATCAGCGAGAGGCCTTCGGCGAGCGTCGCGCGCACCCCCGCGCGATCGTCGCGCGCCGCGCAGCGCGACACGGCCGGGATCACGGCGGTCGCGATCGACACGCCGAACAATCCCGTCGGCAGATACATCAGGCGGAACGCGTAGTTGAGCCACGAGACCGCGCCGGTCCCCTCGCGGGTGGCGAGGACCGTGTTGACGAAGACGTTGACCTGCGTGGCCGCGAGGCCAATCGTGCCGGGCCCCATCAGCATCAGCATCCGCCGAAGTCCTTCCTGCTTCCAGTTCAGGACCGCCGCGTACGAAAAGCCTTCCCGGCGCAGCAGCGGCCACTGCAGCGCGATCTGGGCCACGCCTCCGAGCAGCGCGCCAACTGCGATGGCCGCACTGGGAGGCAGGCCGAGGCGCGGCATCACGGGAACCAGCAGGAGCGCGCAGAGGATCGTCGCGATGTTGAACATCGCCGGCGCGAGCGCCGGCACGAAGAAGCGGTGAAGCGAGTTCAGCATGCCCATCGACACGGCCGCCACCGCGACGAGCGTGAGGAACGGCAGCATGATGCGCGTCAGCAGCACGGTGAGCTCGAGCTTGCCGGGCACGTCCGCGTAGTCGGCGGCGAACGCGCCCACGAGCGGGCGGGCGAACAGGATGCCGAGCACGACGAGGACGCCGGTCACCACGAGCAGCGCGTTGATGACGTTGCTGGCGAGCCGCCACGCCGCCTCGCGGTCGCCCAGGGCGAGCTGCCGCATGAACACCGGCACGAACGCCGCGCTCATCGCGCCTTCCGCGAAGAGATCGCGCACGAGGTTGGGAATCCTGAACGCGACGTTGAAGGCGTCCATCGCGTCGCCGGCGCCGAACAGCGACGCCAGCAGCTGATCGCGCGCCAGGCCGAGGACGCGGCTCGTCATCGTGGCCGCTCCGGCCGACGCGGCGGCGCGCGCGAGGCGGTTCTGCTGGGAAGGAGAGCTGAGGTCAGGCTCCAAGCTTGCGGCGGACCGCGTCGTTGACGGCGCGGCCGTCCGCATTCTTGCCCGCCAGGCGCGGCATCACCGCCTTCATCACCTTGCCCATGTCCTTCACCGACGTCGCGCCGGTCTCGACGATGGCGTCGGCGATCGCGGCATCGATGTCGGCGGACGAAGCGGCGGGCGGCAGGTAGGTCTCGAGGGTGACGATCTCCGCGGTCTCCTTGTCCACGAGATCGGTGCGGCCGGCCTTCGAGAACTGCTCGATCGAATCGCGGCGCTGCTTGACGAGCGACGAGACGACCTGCAGCACCTCGGCGTCATCGAGGTCGTGCGACTTCTCGATGCCCTTGTTCATGATCGCGGCCTTGAGCATCCGCAGCGCCGAGAGGCGCGTGGTCTCCCTGCTCTTCATGGCCGCGGCAATGTCGGCGTTTACTTTGTCGCGCAATAACATATGTTCCAGGCGGGTCCGAAAGGACCCGCCCTACCCATTCACGAAGAGTAGGCCGGGTCCTTTCGGACCCGGCATCAATGATCCTGGTCAGAGTCGCCGTACGTGACGTGCCACTTCGCGGTCTCGTCGTAGAACCCCTTCGGCACCTGCACCGCGTTCACCTTCGCGCTCACCTCGAGCGTCGACTTCACCGCGAAGTACCCGTTGCGGCGCAACGCGCGCCGGAACGCGCCGTTCATCGCGTAAGCGCGCACCTTGTCCGCGTCTTCGCCGCGCGCCGCGCGGTCCACCCACCGCAGCAGCGTCTTCATCCCGGAGATGTCGTCGGGATCCGCGAGAAAGTCGACGAGCAGCGTGACCCGCCCGAGCGGCTCGTGCAGGTGGCGATAGACGGCGTAGCCGTGAACCTCGCCGAGCCGCTTCAGCGCGACGACGAAATACCGGACGTGCGGCGGTTCGATGTAGCGCCAGTTCAGGTACGGGGCGTCGCGGCGCACGGCGAGATCGAATTTCGGGGCGAGCCGCTCCCACAGCGCGGTGAACGAGGAATCGAACCGGCGGATCGGCTCGCATTCCGCGCGCAGCGGCCGCGATCGCGAGACGACGTGCACGATCGGCCACGAGACGACCGACAGCAGCCTGTTGATCGGGAGCGGAAACTGCGGCATCCGGACCGCGCGCCGCGTCAGCGGCTTCACGAGACACGGAACGATGTGCGCGTCGGGCCAGTGCAGGCGATCGAGCAGCTTGCGGCCGTCTGCGCTCCCGCCGAGCGCGAGCACCGCGCCGCTGTTGCGGTCCCACGTGCGGACGAGCGCTTCGCCGATGCCCTGGCGCCGCCGCTCGGGCGCCACCATCGCGTCGCTGCCCCACGCGCCTTCGACCTCGATCCCCTTGATCGACACGCGCACCGGCAGCGTCGTGTAGTGCCCGACGACCGTCGGCCCTTCACGCGCGACCCAGATCTCGGGCTGGCCCGTCTGGTTGTACGGATTGCGCCGGTGCTGCCAGTCCCAGCGAAGACGCAGCGCGTTGGCCGCGTCGGCGCCGTGCGTACGGCGGTACAGGGTATCGACGCCGCGACGATCGTCCGGCCGGAAGCGATCGATTTCCGACACGAGGGTTAGTTCTCTGGTGGCGTACGGGACGCGCCCGGCGGCGCCTGCGGCACCGGAGTGATCACGCCGGGTCTCGTCGAGGAGCCGGCGGGAAGACCGAACGGATTCCCCGGCGTCGGGACCATGCCGGGCGGAGGCTGCGTCGGCATTTGCGGTGGATCGTCGTTCGGGTTGATCGTGATCGGCGGCATGAACACCGGCGCGGCGACGGGCATGGCACCCGGCATGCCGGGACGCGGTACGCCAATCGGACCGATGACAGGACGGCCAAGCGGAACGCCGTCCGGGTTCTGATTGATGATGTCGGCTTCGTTCTCGGCCGGGTCTTCGACCTGTCTCGGGATGACGGGCCGGACGATGCCCCCGGGCGCGCCCGGCAACATCGGCGCCGCCGCGACGGGTGCCGGATTGCGCGGCGCGGCGCTCGTCGGAAGAATCATGATGCGGTCGTACATCGACGCACCGGCCCGGCCGGCTTCGCGCGCCGCCAGCATGTAGCCGCTCACCCCGCGCAGGATGATGTCGAGCGCCTGGCGCTCGGGCACGCGTTCGAGTTCGAGCGTCAGGGGCGCCCCGGTCACGCGATCGCCGCCGATGATCTGCGCGCCGCCGAGCCGCGACCATTCCGCGAGGATGGTCCGCACCGGCACGTTGTCCGCGTGCAGCGTGACGAGGCCGTCGCTGATCTGCAGCCGCAGCGGCGCCTGCGCGTGCGCAAGCGCAGCCCATCCAAGGACGAGAACGGCGAGCCCGGCGTTACGGAACTTCATGGGAACCCTTATTGTACGGCGTCGGCGGCTCATTCGCCCGCATGTGCTCGATGACCGTCCGGATGATGTCGTCGAGCTGCATCTTCGGCTCATAGCCCATAAATGCACGGATTTTCGAGATGTCGGGCACCCGCCGGGGCATGTCCTCGAACCCGGCCTCGTAGGCCTGGTCGTACGGAATGTAGTGAATCGGCGAGCAGCTGCCGGTCATCGTCTTCACCCGGGCGGCCAGGTCGGCGATGGTCACCTCACCCGTATTTCCGATATTGAAGACCTCCCCGATCGCGCGCTTGTCACCCGCGAGCCTGACGAGCGCGTCGACGACGTCGCCGACAAACGTGAAGCTGCGCGACTGGGTGCCGTCGCCAAAGACGGTAATCGGGTGGCCGGCGAGCGCCTGGCGGACGAAGGTCGGCAGCACCATGCCGTACTGGCCGGTCTGCCGGGGGCCGACCGTGTTGAACAGCCGGACGATGACGACCGGCAGCTTCTTCTCCTTCCAGTAGGCGAGTGCGAGGAACTCGTCGATCAACTTGCTGCACGCGTACGCCCACCGGTGCTTCGCCGACGGCCCGAGCACGAGGTCCGCGGTCTCGCGGAACGGCACGTCCGTGCTCTTGCCGTACACCTCCGAGGTCGACGCGATGAACACCAGCTTCTTCTTCTTGTTGGCGTGCTTGAGGACGACCTCCGTGCCGTGCACGTTGGTTTCGATGGTGTAGACGGGCTGCTCGACGATCAGCTTGACGCCAACCGCCGCGGCCAGGTGGAACACGACGTCGCTGCGGTCGATCAGCTCGGCGAGCAGCGACTCGTTGGTGATCGAGTCGATCGCGTACGAGAAGCGTTCGCGTCCCTTGAGGTGCCTGATGTTCTCGATGGACCCGGTCGAGAGGTTGTCGAGGGCGATGACCCCGTGGCCCTGCTCCAGCAGGCGTTCCGCGAGGTGCGAGCCGATGAAGCCCGCGCCGCCGGTGATGAGCGCGTTCACGCGAGGATGTGTCCCTTCTGAAATGCGTCGACGGCCGACGCTACGTGGTCGATGTCCCGGTCGCTCGAGCGTGGATGCAGCGGCAGCGACAGGATCTCCCGGGCGGCGCGCGCGGCAACGGGGCATGGCTGCCGCGTGAACGCGGCGAACGCGGGCTGCTGCGGCAACGGCACCGGGTAGTGAATCAGCGTCTCGACACCCGATGCGCGCAGGTGCGCCTGCAGCGCGTCACGCTCCCCCGAGCGCACGACGAACAGATGGTACACGTGCCCGTGGTCGCGCTCCTCGAGCGGCCGGGCCTCCCGGCTTCGCTCGGCGCCGGACGCGCCCGACAGCGCACGGCGGTACGACGCCGCGAGCGTTCGCCGGCGATCGGTCCATCGTGGCAGCAGCGGCAGCCGCGCGCGCAGCACGGCCGCCTGCAGGTCGTCGAGGCGGCTGTTGACGCCCGCGTCGGCGTGGACGTAGCGATCGATCTGTCCGCCGTTGCGCAGGCGGCGGATCCTGTCCGCGACCGACGGATCGCTGGTGACGATCGCGCCCCCGTCGCCAAGCGCGCCGAGGTTCTTGGTCGGGTAGAAGCTGAAGGCGCCGCCGACGCCGCGGGTGCCGACCGGCGTCCCGCGGTGCGTGGCGAGATGCGCCTGGCAGCAGTCCTCGATGACGGCGATCGAATGGCGGCGCGCGATCGAGTGCAGCGCCTCCATGTCGGCGGCCTGGCCGTACAGGTGCACGGGAACGATCGCGACCGTGCGCGGCGTGATCGCCGCCTCGCAGGCCGCTGGATCCAAAGTCAGCGTGGGCGGCTCGACGTCGGCGAAGACAGGCGTTCCGCCGGCAAGCAGGACCGCGAGTCCCGTGTAGGCGGCGGTCAGCGCCGGGACGATCACCTCGTCGCCCGGCCTGACGTCGATCGCGCGCAGCAGCAGCGCGATGGCGTCGGTGCCGCTGCCGACGCCGACCGCGTGCGGCGCGCCGCAGGCCGCGGCGAATTCCGCCTCGAACGCCTCGACCTCCGGTCCGAGCACGAACCACCCGCGCGCGATCACGCGATCGATCGCGGCCCGCACGGCCTCGGCGTCCTCGCCCGGACGGAGGTCGATGAAGGGGATCCGCTCCGGTGTCACAGGCTCGCGACCTGTTCGCCGGCGGCTGGGACGTACCGGTCGAAGTGCGCGCGATAGAAGTCGAACGTGCGCTTGAGCCCCTCGGCGAGCAGCACCGCCGGCTTCCATCCGAGCGCGGCCGCAATCTTCGACGAGTCGGCGTAGAAATCGCCGATGTCGATCGCCTTCTTCTCCGGCGGCCACGGCGTGCAGCTGAAGCGTCCCGAGCCGGCGATGCGGATCATCAGCTCGACGAGGTCGCGATGCCGGATCGGTTCGAGGCCGCCGACGTTGAACGCCTCGCCGTTCGACACGTCGCTGGCGCCCGCTCGAAGAAACGCATCGACCGCGTCGTCGACGTAGACGAAGTCGCGGAGCTGCGTGCCGTCGCCGAAGATCTGAACCTCGTTGTCCTCGAGCACGAGCCGCACGAACCAGCCGATGAAACCCTGCCGGCTGTGCTTCAGGAGCTGGCGCGGCCCGTACACGTTCGTCAGGCGCAGCGAACAGGCGCGGATGCCGAACACGTTGTTGTAGACGAGATGGTAGTACTCGCCGGCCGCCTTGTTGATGCCGTTGACGTCGGTCGGGCGGACCAGGTGCGTTTCGGTGACGGGCAGGCTGTCGGGACGGCCGTAGATTTGCCGCGTGCCCGCGAAGACGACTTTCACCCCGGGATTGTTGCGACGGCACGCCTCGAGCAGCGTGAGCTGGCTGCGGCAGTTGATCTCGAGGTCGGTGTAGGGATCCTCCAGGCTGTCGATGTGACTCACCTGTCCGGCCAGGTTGAAGATCACATCCTGCCCCTGCACCAGGTAGTTCATCGTCGTCTGCTGGCGGATGTCGGCGATGTTGACGCGGACACGGTTCTCGATGCCGTGGACGTTGAAGAGATTTCCGCCGTAGGCCGGGATGAGGGAATCGACGATCAGGACGCGCGCGCCGAGCGTCACGAGATGGTGCGCGAGGTTGCTCCCGATGAACCCGAGGCCGCCGGTAATCATCACCGGCCGATCGCGATAGAACTCGCGATACGACGTCACGGCTTGGTCGATTCGGGCGAGGACGCGCCGCTGATCGTCGGGTTGCGGAAGAGGACGGGCGAGGTCGTCCGGCCGCGGCCGAGGACCACGAGCTTCACCCAGAGGCGCAGCACGTCGATCCCCGTCCAGAAGACCCGCTTGAAGTTGAAGAACTGCGAGCGCCCGTGCAGCCGGTGATAGTGGTGCACCGGCACCTCGACGACGCGGAAGCCCGCGTCCTGGATCTTCCGCATCATCTCGAGGCAGATGACGCCGGTGTCCTTCTCGAGCTTGACGCGATCGAAGATCTCACGCCGCATCAGGCGGAAGTCGCAGTCCACGTCGCGGACGTGCAGGCGGAAGAGCAGCTTCACGGTGTGGTGGTAGATGCGGCCGATCACGACGCGGTGCAACGGGTCGGAGCGGCTGATCTTGTAGCCGTTCACCATGTCGGCCTCGGGCGTGAGGCTGTTCCACAACACCGGTAACTCCGCCGGATCGTACTGGGCGTCGCCGTCGGTGTAGGCGATCAGCTCCTTGGTCGCCGCGGCGAAGCCGGTGCGCAGCGCGGCGCCGTACCCGCGGTTCCGGGAGTGATGAATCGCCCGCACGTTCGGATAGGTGCGCACGAGGTCGTCGAGGATGTCGCGCGTCGAATCGGTGCTGCCGTCGTTGACGACGATGACCTCGAAATCGGGCGTCAGGCGCCCCGCGACCTGCACGGCGAGGATGACGAGGCTCGCGATCGTGCCGCCGTCGTTATAGGCGGGGAAGAACATGCTGAGCCCGGTCGGACGTGTCGGGCGCGCGTTGACCATGGATCGATTCATTTTAGGTCGATTTCGGGCGTGCCGCGAGACGCCACGGCACGATCGCGGACTCGACAATCACCATCCAGGACAGCTTCGACGCGCCTTCGCGCCGCTCGACGAACGTGATTGGCACCTCGGCGCAGCGCAGCCCCGCCCGCGATGCCTCCCACGCGAGCTCGACGATGAACGCGTACCCGTCGGATCGAATCGAGGCGAGCGGCATCCGTTCGAGCGCTTCGCGCCGCCAGCAGCGGAAGCCGCTCGTGCAGTCGCGAATCGTCAGGCGCGTGATCGCGCGGATGTAGTGGTTGGCGAACGCGCTGAGCATCCGCCGGTGCAGCGGCCAGTTCTCGATGCGGCCGCCGGGCACGTATCGCGAGCCGATGACGAAATCGGCGGTCGCCGCCGCCTCGAGCAGACGAGGGACGTCGGCCGGGTTGTGCGAGAGGTCCGCATCCATCTGGCAGATGTGGGTCGCGTCGGTGCGCAGGGCGACGTACATGCCGTCGATGTACGAGAGGCCCAGGCCGCGCCTGCCGCTCCGGTGGAGGACCTGCACGCGCGCGCGGTTGGCCGCCGCGTAGTCGTCCGCCACCCCGCCGGTGCCGTCCGGCGAGGCGTCGTCCACGATCAGGACGCGCAGGTTGTCGAGCGCGAGCAGCTGCTCGAGCAGCAGCGGCAGGTTCGCACGCTCGTTGTACGTGGGAACGATGACCAGCGGCCGCATCACCGTGCTAGGTTCGCGGGCCCGCGAAGCGCAGCGACGCGACCTGCTCGGACACGAGGCCGACGAGGAACACGATGACCGCGAAGAGGATCAGGATCACCGCGCCGTTGGGTATCTTGCCGGTCGCGATCATGTTCCAGACGCCGTAGATCGATCCGACGGCGAAGGACAGGGCGCTGAGCGGCAGGAAGATGCGCAGCGGGCTGAAGAGCGTCACGATCTTCAGGAGGATCAGCAGGAAGCGCGCGCCGTCGTGCGCGAAGCGGATCTTCGACCGGCCGCTCCGCCGCCGCGCGTCGATCGGCTCGAACGCGACGTTGTAGCCCGCCTTGATGAAGGCGAGCGTCGTCGTCGTCGGCGTCGAGAAGCCGTTCGGAAGCAGGTGGATGAATTCGCGGAGGCATTCGGTCCGCGCGCCGCGGAACCCCGACGTCAGATCGGGGATCGGGCGGCTCGTGAGGTAGCTCGCCAGGTTGTTCAACAGCGCGTTGCCGGCGCGGCGGGCGGTGGAGGCCTGCGTCGCGCCGTTGCGCGCGCCGATCACCAGGTCGAAATCGCCGAGTCGTGCGGCGATGCGCCGCGCATCCTCGGGCGGATGCTGGCCGTCCGCGTCGACGATCAGCACGAATTCGCCGCTCGCCCGGCGGATGCCCGTCTTCACCGCGGCGCCGTTGCCCTTGTTGTACGGATGCCGGACGACGCACGCGCCCGCCTCGCGCGCCCTCGCGCCCGTGTCGTCCGCGGACCCGTCGTCCACGACGATGATCTCGCGCCATCCGGCGGCGCCGCGCAGCTGCGAGACGACGGCGCCGATGGCGTCCGCCTCGTTCATCGCGGGGATGACGATGGAGACGTCGGAACAGTCAGCCAAGGAGCTGCTCGATGACGCCGTCCCAGGTAATCGTGCGCGCGGCCGAGTGCCCGGCGCGGCCGAGACGCTCGGCGAGCGCCCGGTCGCCAGCGAGCCTGTCGATGGCGGCCGCAAGCGCCGGCGCGTCGGGCGCGCAGACGAGTCCGTTGACGCCGTCGCGCACGAACTCGAGCGTGCCGCCGGAGTCGGTGGCCGTGATCACGGGCCGTGCCGCGAGAAACGCCTCGAGCGTCACGTATCCGTAGTCTTCGTCGAAGGGCGCGTAGAGGACGGCCCGGGCGCCGGCGTAGAGGTCCGCAACCGCGTCGCCCCACAACGCACCGGCGAATGTAATCCGGTTCGCAGCGCCGCGTTGCGCGGCTTCGCGTTCGAGCGCGGCGCGCCGGGAGCCGTCGCCGACGATGACGAGGCGGATCGGCGCGGTCACGTGCGTCATCGCGGCAATCGCGAGGTCCACGCGCTTCAGCGGCTCGAGACGCGACACGAGCAGGATGTAGTCGCCGTACGCGCCGGCGTGCAGGCGATCGGCAATCGGCGGCGGATGGTACAACGGTCGGGCGGCAATGCCGTTGAACCGCTGCAGACGGTCGGCCGTGTTCTTCGCGTTGGTGACGATCGTGCCGCATTCCGCGAACATCCTGGAATCCATGGCCGCAATCCGTTCGCGCAGCCGCCTGTCCTCGTCGGTGCCGGTGAAGTCGCTGTACGGCGTGCCGTAGAGATCGTACGCGGGCCGATGCTGGTGAATCAGCCAGACGACCTTGCGCGGATGGCGCGCGAACCAGGT
>DASQAX010000407.1:0-2321 GCA_035635535.1 Vicinamibacterales bacterium
GGAAGCCTGAAGCGCAGACCGGCCGCAGGTCGGCCTCTGGAAGTACCCCGGCAACGGCGGGTCCCGCCTTAACGGGTGCGCGACAACGGCATCACGCTCCGAGGCCAAGCTCGTACGCGAGGAGTTTGCCTCCTTCGCTCAGCACCCACCGCCAGTCCTTGCGGCTGGTCCACCAGCGATCCGGGTTCACATCGTCATAGCGGGTGCCGTGCATGGCCACCTCGATCGGGGCGCCGCGGAATTCGCGCCGCAGCGCGAACCCGGCTCGCCGCAGGTGATACTTCGACGTGACGACGATCAGGCGGTGCCATCCGTTCTGGACCGCAAGCTGGCGCAGTGTCTGGGCCTCCTGCGCCGTGTTGTCGTGGATCGTCTCCGGCACGACGATCGCCTCGCGCGGCACGCCGAGCTTCTCCAGCGTCTCCTGCGTCACGTCCGCGTCGGCCGGAAGGGTGATGCCGCGCGCGGCGAGGACCGCGAAGGACCGTTCGGGCACCTGGCGTGACAGCACGATGCGCGGCGCGTAGCCGCGTCTGTAGAGATCCGCCGCTTCGAGCGCGCGATCCATCCTCGTGCCCGCGAGCACGGCAATCGCGTCGGCGCTGGCGATGGGGTCTTCCTTTGTCAGAAATCGTCCGACACCGACAAACCCGTACGCGAGCAGCGCCAGCGCAATGACGACGAGGGTGAAGATCCTGGTGTAGCGGGCGGGAAAACCTGGGGCAGGCAAACGCGTGTTCAGTTCCCCGGCCCCTCCGGGGGCCGGGCTGTTAGCAACTTACCCTTCGATCAGCCGAACGTCTCCGGCACGCGGGCCTTTGGCGGAATCCTCCACGGTGAACTCGACTCGCTGCCCTTCGCGCAACAACTCGAAAACGGCGCCCCGGACAGCGCTGCGGTGAAAGAAATGCTCGGTGCCACCCTCATCGCGAATAAATCCGAACCCTTTGTCGATGAGGAGACGTGCAATGGTCCCGGTCGGCATAGCCGTGTCCTCCGATGTGCGGGTTGCCTGGGACAATCCCAGGCGCTTCGAGGACCGCTCTATGAGCGGACTATGAAGCCACCTTGGATGAACAGCGGCCCCGATGCGCTCGGCGAAAGCCCGGCAAGTGTAGGAAGTGACGGCAACGAAGTCAAGGCAACGGGTGCTAGGCTCATTTCACCGATGCGCGCGCCGTTTTTGTCGGTCGTGGTCCCCGCGTTCAACGAAGAACGACGCATTGCCCGCACGATCACCGAGATCGTGGCGGAGCTCGATCGGCTGGCGCTCGACGCGGAACTGATCGTCGTCGACGACGGCAGCACGGATCGGACGGCGTCCATCGTGGATGCGGCGGCGCGCGGCGACGCGAGGGTGACCCTCGTCCGCGCCGAACACGCGGGGAAAGGGGCGACCGTCCGGCGCGGCATGCTCTCGGCGCGCGGCGCGTGGCGGTTCCTCGCGGACGCCGACCTGTCGGTGCCGATGTCCGAGCTTCCACGGTTCCTCGACGCCGCGGCGCGCGGCGTCGACATCCTGGTGGGGTCGCGCGAGGCGAAGGGCGCGCGGCGCGTCGGCGAGCCGTGGCTGCGCCACGCCATCGGCCGCGTCTTCAACTGGATGGTGAAGATCGTCGTGCTGCGCGGAATCGACGACACGCAGTGCGGCTTCAAGCTGTTCAGCGCCCGCGCCGCGGAGACGCTCTTCCCGCTGCAGCGGCTCGATGGGTTCGGCTTCGACGTCGAGATTCTCTTTCTCGCGCGGCGCGCGGGCTTCGCGATTCGCGAGATTCCCGTCACCTGGGTGTGGGGCCGCGGGAGCAAGGTGAATCTCGCGTCGGGCGCGCGCGGGTTCCTCGACCTGGTCGCGGTGCGGTGGAACCAGGTGCGCGGCGTCTATCCGCCGCGCGGCGCGGTGGTCACGCCAGCTGCGCCGGCTGGCCGTGAGCGATAGCCGTGATGCCCGACGACGCGGCGTCAACGGACAGAGGATGCATGAAGCTGACGCTGGCGCCGCCGGCGACGGGCGGCGGGTGAACGGCGTCGATCACGGTGTGAAAATCCAGCGCAAATGCGTATAGCTTCGGGTTGATCTGTTCGTCGGCGTGGACCCATACTCCGCCAGCTGGATCGTGGTGTCTGCCTTGGCGCGACTTCCGCTGGCTTGCATCGTGATGTGCTGCGCCGCCGTTCCTTGCGGCGCACAGACCACGGCGCTGCTGCAAGGGCGGGTCTTCGACGCGTCCGACGCCGTGCTGCCGGGCGCCGTCATCAGCGTTCGCGACGACTCGAACGGCTTCGCAGTCTCCGTCGAGACCAACGCCGACGGACGTTACTAC
>DASQAX010000408.1:0-7610 GCA_035635535.1 Vicinamibacterales bacterium
CCCGACATCGGCGCCGTCGTCATCACGAGCGCGAAGAACCGCGTCTTCTGCTCGGGCGCGAACATCTACATGCTGGCGCAGTCGAGCCACGCGTGGAAGGTGAACTTCTGCAAGTTCACCAACGAGACGCGCAACGGCATCGAGGACGCGAGCCGGCACTCGGGGTTGAAGTTCCTCGCCGCGTGCAACGGCACCACGGCCGGCGGCGGCTACGAGCTGGCGCTCGCGTGCGACGAGATCGTGCTCGTGGACGATCGATCGTCGGCGGTCAGCCTGCCCGAGGTGCCGCTGCTGGGCGTGCTGCCGGGCACCGGCGGCCTCACGCGGCTGACCGACAAGCGAAAGGTCCGCCGCGACCAGGCGGACATCTTCTGCACGACACCCGACGGGGTGAAGGGGACGCGCGCGAAGGAATGGCGGCTCGTGGACGACATCGTCCGGACGCAGGAGTTCGGCGAGTTCGTGAAGACGCGCGCGCGCACGCTTGCGGAGCAGACGGACCGTCCCGCCGGCGCGAAGGGCGTGACGCTGACGCCGCTGGCGCGCACGGTCGACGAAGCCGGTATTCATTATCGATACGTGGACGTCGCGTTCGATCGCGCGGCGCGCACGGCGACGATCGCGGTACGGTCTCCGGAACCATCTGGCGGGTCCGAAAGGACCCGCCCTACGACGGTGGAGGGCCGCCCTACGGTGGAGGGCGTCCTGGCCGAAGGCGCGAACTGGTGGCCGCTGCAGATGTCGCGCGAGCTCGACGACGCGATCCTGAGCCTGCGCACCAACGAGCTGGAGCTGGGGCTCTGGCTCTTCAAGACGACGGGCGACCAGCAGGCCGTCGCGGATATCGATCGGTTCATCCTCGATCACCAGGACGACTGGTTCGTCCGCGAAGTGCTCGGCATGATGCGCCGCACCTTCGCGCGTCTCGACGTCTCGTCGCGTTCGATGTTCGCCATCGTGACGCCGGGCTCGTGCTTCGCCGGCACGCTGCTCGAGCTGGCGCTCGCCTCCGACCGCGTCTACATGCTGCAGACCGAGGAAGGCGAGCCGTCGGCGTCGCTGATGCTCTCGCCGATGAACTTCGGCGCGCTGCCGATGGTGAGCGACCAGTCGCGGATCGCGGCCCGCTTCTATGGCGACGCGGCGGTCATCGACGGCCTTCGCGAGGAGATTGGGGTCGCCTTCAGTCCGGCCGAAGCGTCGTCTCTCGGCCTCGTCACCGACGCGCCCGATGCGCTCGACTGGGACGACGAGCTGCGGCAGGCGATGGAGTCGCGCGTGGCGCTCTCGCCGGACGCGCTGACGGGCATGGAGGCGAACCTGCGGTTTCCGCTGCCGGAACACCAGGCGACGCGCATCTTCGGCCGGCTGTCGGCGTGGCAGAACTGGATCTTCATCCGGCCGAACGCGACCGGCGAGAAGGGCGCGCTGAAGGTGTACGGCAGCGGCGCGCAGCCGAAATTCGACTGGGAACGTGTTTAGGCGGACCTGAAGGTCCGCCTCTACGTCCGCGACGGGACGGCCGCCCGTGAACGTATTCCGATCGTAGAGGCGGACCTTCAGGTCCGCCTTGGGGAACGGGAATGACCAGCAACATCGACTACATCGACAAGATCCCGAACAACGTCGATCTGGGGCGCGACCGCGTGCTGCAGCGGGCCCTCGAGCACTGGCAGCCCGCGTACATGGGCTGGTGGTACGACATGGGGCCCAACGAAAGCCACGACTACGACGTCTACCTGCGCACCGCGATCAGCGTGGACGCGGAAGGCTGGGCACAGTTCGACTACGTGAAGATGCCGCAGTACCGCTGGGGCATCTTTCTCGTGCCGCCGACCGCCGGGCGCGAGGTGAACTTCGGCGTCAACAAGGGACAGCCCGCGTGGCAGGACGTGCCGGGCGAGTACCGGTCGATGCTCCGCCGCATCATCGTCACGCAGGGCGACACGGAGCCCGCGTCGGTCGAGCAGCAGCGGATGCTCGGCATGTGCGCGCCGTCGATGTACGACCTGCGGAACATCTACCAGGTGAACGTCGAAGAGGGGCGGCACCTGTGGGCGATGGTCTACCTGCTGCACCGCTACTTCGGCCGCGACGGCCGTGAAGAAGCGGAGGCGCTGCTCGATCGGCGCTCGGGCGACGCGGACAACCCGCGCATCCTCGGCGCGTTCAACGAGCCGACGCCCGACTGGCTCGCGTTCTACATGTTCACCTTCTTCACCGATCGCGACGGCAAGTTCCAGCTCTCCTCGCTGGCCGAATCGGGCTTCGATCCGCTCGCGCGCACGTGCCGCTTCATGCTCACCGAGGAGGCGCACCACATGTTCGTGGGGGAGACCGGCGTCGGCCGGATCGTCGAGCGGACGGCCCAGGTGATGGCGGAGAACCGCCTGGAGGATCCGGACCAGGTGCGGGCGCTCGGCGTCATCGACCTGCAGACCATTCAGCGCTACCTGAATTTCCACTACAGCGTCACGCTCGACCTCTTTGGCGGCGACGTGTCGTCGAACGCCGCGAGCTACTACACGACGGGCCTGAAGGGGCGCTACGAGGAAACGAAGGTCGACGACGACCACATGCTGACCGACGCGACGTACAAGGTCGGCACCGTGTCGAACGGCCGGGTGATCGAGGAGGAGATTCCCGCGCTGAACGCGCTGAACGAGCGGTTACGCGACGACTACATCGGCGAGGTGCAGGCGGGCGTCGACCGGTGGAACAAGGTGATCGAGAAGCACGGCGTCGCGTTCCGGCTCACGCTGCCGCACAAGGGCTTCCATCGCGAGATCGGCAATTACGCGGGCCACCACATCAGCCCGGACGGCGAGGTGATGACCGAGGCCGGCTGGAACGCGCGCCGCAACGAGTGGATGCCGAGCGCCGGCGACTACACCTTCGTCCAGGCGATGATGCAGGGGCGCGTCGTCGAGCCGGGCAAGTTCGCGAACTGGATCGCGCCGCCGCGCCGCGGCATCCATACCAAGCCGATCGACTTCGAGTACGTCAGGTTTAACTGACGCGGGTAGGGATCAGGGATCAGGGATCAAGAGCTTTTGATCCCTGATCCCCGATCCCCGATCCCCGACCCCGATAGAATCCCCCCATGAAGGCCCTCGTCTTCGATGCGTACGGCACGCTGTTCGACGTGCTCTCGGTCACCTCTCTGTGCTAGCTGCTGTTCCCCGGCAGCGGAACCGCGCTCGCGGTCATGTGGCGCAGCAAGCAGCTGCAGTATTCGCTGCTGCGCAGCATGATGGACCGCTACGCCGACTTCTGGCAGGTCACGCAGGACGCGCTCGTCTACTCGGCGCGTGCGCTGCAACTCGACCTGACCGCGGACAAGCGCGCGCGCCTGTTGGACGCCTACCGGACGCTGCAGGCCTTTCCCGACGTCAAGCCCGGGCTCGAGCAGCTCAAATCACAGGGGTTGAGCCTGGCGATCCTGTCCAACGGCGCGCCTCCGATGCTGGCGTCCGCGACGCGCAGCGCGGGCATCGACGGCCTGCTCGACGCGGTCATCAGCGTCGACGACGTCAAGGTGTTCAAGCCGAGCCCGCGCGTCTACGCGCTGGCGTCGGCGCGTCTCGGCGTGGCGGCCGGCGCGATCGGGTTCGTGTCGTCCAACGGGTGGGACGTCGCCGGCGCCGCGTCCGCGGGGCTCACCGCGTTCTGGATTCAGCGATCGGCCGCGGAGCCGGCCGAAGAGCTCGGCTACCCGGCCGCGCGCGTCGTGCACGCCATCACCGACCTTCCCGGCCATATATAATTCGTTGTTTCCGTTTCCCAGGCAGGAGGGTTGACGTGTCTGAGTCCTCGTCCGCAACGGTCCGCGCGGATATTCTCCAAAAATATCCGGATTTATTCGGCACAAAAACGATTGGCGGCCGCCAGGCGAACGTCGAGGCGTTGATCGCGCGCCTGACGCGCGCGACCCGCGACGAGTTCGCGGCGCTCATGCAGGCACGGCACCAGCTGCACGACCGCGTCGCCCGCCGGCAGGGTCAGTACGACTTCCTCGATGCCTCCACGCAGGTCTCCGACCCGGACGGCAACCGCGCGACGGTCGGCGACATCCGGCAGGGGATGCTCGACGGCTTCTTCGGCCGCCAGACGCCGAAGGCGTGGCGCGTCGCCTCGAGCGTCCCGATCCCGGCCGACACGATGAAGCCGGGACTGGAGGGCACGGGCCCCTCGATCGATCTCGGCATGGCGTTCGGGGCGCTCAACAGCGGCGCCTCGCAGTGGATGTGGGACTGGGAGGACGCCGGCGGCGACTACAAGGCGCAGCTGTACGAAGCGTGGGCGAACCTGAAGAAGATCCTCGCGCACGAGTGGGACGGCAAGCCCTACGAGCATCCGAAGAAGAACCGCACGTACCGGATCGAGGCGGCGAAGGAGCAGTGGCCGACGATCTTCCACCGCGTCGCGGGGCTGCACCTCCGCAACCGGCAGGTCTTCGTGGACGGCCAGGAGACGCCCGGCATCATTCCGGGCCTCGTCATCCACGCGCTGAACAACTACGAGTCGCAGAAGAAGAACGGCTCGGGCATCTACTACTACATCCCGAAGCTCGAGTCGTGGCAGGAAGCGACGCTGGTGGGGACGCTCCTGAAAACGCTCGAGGAGGCGATGGGCGTGCCGCGCGGCACGATCAAGATCAAGACGCTGAACGAGCGCGCCGAGTTCGCGCTGCAGCAGGAAGTCATCGAGTGGGTGCTGCGCGAGAACCTGATCGGCCCCAACGTCGGCCGCTGGGACTACATCAACAGCCGCGAGGACATGTTCCATCACGACCCGTCGATGGTCTTCCCGAACCCCTCCGCCGTGACGATGACGGAGCCGTCGATGTCGTACTACACACGCCGCAACGCGCTGCTGGCGCTGCTGGCGGGCGCGATGCCGATCGGCGGCATGGCCGCGCAGATGCAGAACCCGCGCGCGCCGGAAAACGACGGCAAGGCGCTGCGCGACATCTGGTTCGACAAGCTGCGCGAGCGCCTCACGGGCCTCTTCCGCATCAACGGAACGCTGCACGACACCTACCGTCAGAGCTGGGTCGCCACGGTGTCGCCCGACTACGTCGCCGCCGGCCGCGAGTCGCTCGTCACCGACTTCAAAGACCTCCAGCGCGTCGTCGATCAGGCCACGCCGCAGGAGAAGGAGCGGCTCGAGTCGCTCGGCCTGCTGAAGAACGGCAGGATCTCGCCCATGGAGCTGTCCGAATCGGATCTCACGGTCGAGAAGCTCTGGACGCCGCAGGCGCGGCAGCAGCTGCTGGCGCGGCCGAATGGCCCGACCACCGAGGACGGCATGCGCTACGCGATGTACATGGCGACGGAGTTCATGTACCAGCAGCTGCATGGCAACAACGCGGCGGCGATTGACGATCCGCTGACCGGCAACCGCTTCATGAACGACCTGGCAACCTACGAGATCTTCTGGCACTTCCTGTATCTCACCGTCTTCCACGGCGCGGAGCTGACCGACGACGGCAGGTACTCGAAGAAGGGCGAGCGCGTGACGCCGCAGCTGTTCGTGAAGCTGATCGACGAGCGGCGCGAGACCGTCAAGGAGCTGTTCAAGACGCTCAATCAGAAATACGAAGACACCGACGCGGAGCTGGTGCTGCAGATTCTCAAGCGCCAGGTCGTGGACGACACCGATGGCAAGCTCGTCCCGCAGAAGCGGTGGATCAAGTACGGCTCGCGCGTGCTGCTCTCGCTGATCGAGCAGAGCGCCGCCGACCGCGAAGCGATCCTCGACGCAATCTTCACGCGCACGCGTGAGGAGCTCGTCAAGAGCGTGGCGCAGGCCGGTTCCGGCTCGCGCGACACCGCGCGCCGGGCACTCGCCGCGCACGACTACGTGTACGACGTCTTCGAGTCCACCGAGGGCGTGGCCGCTTGATCGACGCATCGTTCGTCAGCGAGTTGCGGCGGCTCTGTGGCGACGATGCGGTCGTCACGGAGCCGCTGGAGCTGCTGACGTACGAATGCGACGGCCTCCCGCACCTCCGGCACACGCCTCCCGCCGTCGTCCTGCCTTCGTCAGCGGAAGGCGTGCAGGCGGCCGTGCGGCTCTGCCATCGGCGGGACGTGCCGTTCGTGGCGCGTGGCCACGGCAGCGGCCTGTCGGGCGGGGCGCTCCCGATTCCCGGAGGCCTCGTCATCGGCCTCGCCCGGCTCAATCGCGTCCTCGACGTCGACATCCCGAACCGGCGCGTCACGGTCGAACCCGGCGTGACGAACCTCGAGATCACGCGGCGGGTGGCGCCGCACGGGTTCTACTACGCACCCGATCCGTCGAGCCAGCAGGTCTGCTCGATTGGCGGCAACGTCGCGGAAAACTCCGGCGGTGCGCACTGCCTGAAGTACGGTTTCACCGTGCATCACGTGCTCGGCGTGGAGGCGGTGCTCTCGAATGGCGACCTCGTGCAGCTCGATAGCGCGATCGCGGACGCACCTGGACCGGATCTGCTCGGCGTGCTGATCGGATCCGAGGGCACGCTCGCGGTCGTCACGAAGGTCACGGTCAGAATCCTGCGGAAGCCCGAAGCGGTGCAGACGCTGCTGGCGGCGTACGACAATATTCCGGCGGCCGGCACGGCGGTCTCGGAGATCATCGCCGCGGGGATCATCCCGGCGGCCGTCGAGATCATGGACGGCGTGTCGCTCGTCGCGATCGAAGCGGCCGTGCATCCCAATTTCCCACCGGCGGAAGCCATCCTGATCGTCGAGCTCGACGGACCCGTCGCGGAGGTGCGCGAGCAGTTCGCCGAGGTCCAGAAGATCTGCCATCGGGCGGGCGCGACGACCGTCGAGGTGGCGCAGGACGAGGAACACCGCGCGCGCATCTGGAAGGGCCGGAAGGGCGCCTTCGCGTCGATGGGGCGCGTGACGCCGAACTACTACGTGCAGGACGGGGTCGTGCCGCGGACGAAGCTGCCCGAGGTGCTCGATCGCATCCGGCAGCTCGAGGCGCGCTGCGGCCTCCGCATCGGCAACGTGTTCCACGCCGGCGACGGCAACCTGCACCCGCTCATCTGCTACGACGAGAAGATTCCCGGCCAGTCCGACCTCGCCGCGCAGGTGGGCGCCGAAATTCTGCAGTATTGCATCGACGCGGGCGGCTCGCTGACCGGCGAGCACGGCATCGGCGCCGACAAGGCCGAGTACATGCCGAAGATGTTCACCGACGACGACCTCGACGTCATGCTGGCCGTCCGCCGCGCGTTCGATCCCAAGGGGCTCTGCAACCCGGGCAAGATCTTCCCGACGCCACGGCTCTGCGGCGAGGTTCCAGGGCCGTACCGCGCGCACCCGATCGAGAAAGCAGGCCTGGGCGAACGCTTCTAGGGGTGGCGACACAGATGAAGCTATGGGAAGGCACGCCTGCTCGGAAGCGCTCCAGCGGACGCGACAACGGAACGTCCGCAGTGTGGTGCGTGCAAGTTCTCCAGTAATGGTGCTCACCGAATCGATCGACGGCGTCCTGCCGCGAGAGACGATCGAGCCCTCCTCCGCCGAAGATGTCGCCGCCACGCTCGCGTCCGCGGCGAAGCAGCGCTCGTCCGTCGTCATTCGCGGCGGCGGCACGAAGATCGGCTGGGG
>DASQAX010000409.1:0-8437 GCA_035635535.1 Vicinamibacterales bacterium
AGCCCCGACGCGAGCGCCTCGAGCGGCGTCAGCCCGAATCCTTCGTACTCCGACAGGAAGACGAACGCTGCGCTCGCGGTATAAAGCGACCGCAGCTCCTCGTCGGGCACGTACGAGCGCAGGTGAATCCGATCGCCGACGCCGGTCGCGCGAACGATGGACTCGAGGTTGACATGGGGCGAGGTTCTATTCTCGCCGACGACCTCGAGGCGGGAATCAGGGTTGGTTCGTGCGAGCCGCGCGAAGCCCTCGATCAGCTCTGGCACGTGACGACGATTGAAGATGGAGCCGACAAAAAGCACCCCATTCCGGTGGGACAGGCCTTCAAGGCCTGTCCCACTGGTAAATGGAGTCACACCTGGATACACCACGGCAATCTTCGATTCGTCGATGCCGAGGTGCGCGACGATTTCGCGCTTCGAGAATTCGGAGATGGTGATGACGCGCGTCGCCGCGCGCGCGGCCAGCTGCACCATCGTGCGGCGCCGGGCCCCCTCGCGCCAGGCGAACCACTCCGGGTGCGCGGCATACGACACGTCGTGGATGGCGACCACCATCGGCATGGGTGGCAGAATCGGCCCGCTGTAGGCCGGCGCGAACAGCACGTCGGCCCCCGCGTCTCGAGCGAGCGAGGGCAGGACCATCTGCTCCCACAGCGTTCCGCCCATCGCGCCGGAGCCGTCCGGCGCGAGCGGCACGAGCTCGTGCGCGCTCGCCTCGGGCATGGTGGCCCACGCGGCCAGCAGCTCGCGGAGGAAACGCCCGACGCCGGTCGGCTTCCCGTGGAGCTCGCGCGCGTCGATGACGATTTTCATGGGCGAGCGGAGCGGACACTCCGGGTCCGCGGGTCGCCGCGGCGTACCACGGCGTCCTCGTACGCGCGACGGAGTGTCCTTGCGGATTCGGTCCACGTGAACGTCCGGGCCCGCGCGAGGCCGGCCTCCGCGGCCTGCACTGCCCATCGGTCGTCCGCCACCGCGCGCTCGATCGCATCCGCGAGCGCTGCGACGTCCGTTGGATCGACCTCCGCGCCGGCGCCGCCCACGACCTCGGGCAGCGAGCCGCGCGACGAGACGATCACGGGCACCCCTGCGGACATCGCCTCGAGCGCCGGCAGCCCGAAGCCCTCGTCCAGCGACGGCATGACCAGGACGCGCGCGGAGCGATACAGCTCCTCGCGCCTCGTGTCCGGGACGTACCCGAGGTACGTCACATGGCCCGCCAGCGGCGGCCGTTCGAGGCGCGCGAGCCACTCTGCGGCGGCGCTGGTCGCGCGCCCGGCGAGCACGAGCGGGACTGCCTGCCGTTTCGCGAGGACGCGCGCGTACGCGTCGAGCAGGGCGCCGACGTTCTTGCGCGGCTCGAGGGTCCCGACGAACAGGATGCATCCGTCCGCCGGCACGTTCGGCGCCCCTCCAAGCGTGCGCCACGCGGGCGCGCCGGGCGGACAGATGTAGATGCGTTCCGTCGCGACGCCGAGCCGCTCGGCGATCTGCCGCCGGCCGTACTGCGTGGACGTGATCACCGCGTGCGCGCGCTGCGCGTGCGACGCCGCGAGCGCCGCGTAGTCCCTCCGAATCTCGGCGCTGGTGTCGCGTGCACTGCCGAGAAAGAACAGATCGTGAATGGTCACGACCTGCGCCGCGCGGCGCGCGGGCATCAGCAGCGGATGCGCCGAGTGCGCGATGTCGACGGCGCCCGCGAGCCGTTCGGCGGGCGGCCATTCGCGGCGGTGCCAGAGATAGTTCAAAATGCGGACGGGAATCCGCCGATCGACGACGCGCGCGCCCGTGTCGGCGGCGACGGCCGGCGCCGGACGATCCTTCCAGGAGCTCGTGAACAGCAGGACCTCGTCGTCACGGTATGCGGTCGTGTACGCGCGAACCAGCTGGTGGATGTACTCGCCAACGCCGGTTCGCGCCCGCAGCGCGGGCCGGTAGTCGACGAGGATGCGCACGACGGCAGAGTACAATCACAACCCACGGAGACACAAAACGGATGAAAATCGCGATCGTGGGGACCGGGTACGTCGGGCTCGTGGCAGGGGCGTGCTTCGCGGAAAGCGGCAATGACGTCGTCTGCGTGGACAAGGACGAGTCGAAGGTCCGCATGCTGCGCGCCGGCAAGATGCCCATCTACGAGCCGGGGCTCGAGGAGCTGGTCCGCCGCAACCGCCACGAGAACCGCCTGACGTTCACGACCCTGCTGCCGAAGGCCGTCCGTGCCTCCACAATCGTCTTCATCGCCGTCGGGACCCCGCAGGGCGAGGACGGGTCCGCCGACCTCCAGCACGTGCTCAACGTGGCCCGCGAGATTGCCCGCGCGATGAACGGATACAAGGTGATCGTCGACAAGAGCACCGTCCCCGTCGGCACGTCCGGCCGCGTCCGCGAGGTGATCCGCCGCGAGACGACGCATCCGTTCAGCGTGGTGAGCAACCCGGAGTTCCTGAAGCAGGGGGCGGCGATCGACGATTTCATGAGGCCCGATCGCGTCGTCATCGGCGCCGAGGATCCGCGCGCGCGCGAGATCATGCAGGAGCTCTACGAGCCGTTCACGCGGACGGGCGCGCCGATCATGATGATGGACTGCGCCAGCGCGGAGCTGTCGAAGTATGCGGCCAACGCGATGCTGGCCACGCGCATCTCGTTCATGAACGAGGTCGCGAACGTCTGCGAGCTGGTCGGGGCGGACGTGGACGAAGTGCGCCACGCCATCGGCTCGGACAAACGGATTGGATCGTCCTTTCTCTTCCCCGGCATCGGCTACGGCGGGAGCTGCTTTCCGAAGGACGTGAAGGCGATGGTCCACTTCGCGTCGCAGAAGGACTACGACTTCAAGATCCTGAAGGCCGTCGAGCAGGTCAACACGCAGCAGAAGACGCGCCTCGTCGCGCGCATGAAGGCGCACTTCGGGTCGCTGAAGGGGAAGACCGTGGCGGTGTGGGGCCTCGCGTTCAAGCCGCGCACGGACGACATGCGCGAGGCGCCCTCGATTCCGCTGATCAAGGCTCTGCTGGCCGAGGGCGCGGACGTCCAGGCCTACGACCCGGAGGCGACGAAGGTGGCCAAGGGGATCTTCGGCAGCAAGGTCACCTTCACGGCGAAGAACTACGATGCGCTCCGGGGCGCCGACTGCCTGGTGATCGTCACCGAGTGGAGCGAGTTCCGGCGGCCGGACTTCGAGAAGATGCGGAAGCTGCTGCGATCGCCCGTGATCTTCGACGGGCGCAACCTCTTCACACCGGAGCAGATGAAGCAGGGCGGGTTCACCTATTACTCCGTTGGCCGCCACTGACCCGTGACCGATCGCTCGACAGTCCTCGTCACGGGAGGCGCCGGCTACATCGGCAGCCATGCGGCGAAGGCGCTCCGCCTGGCCGGTCACCGAGTGGTCATCTACGACAATTTCTCGGCGGGGCATCGGGAGGCGGCGCTCGGCTCGCCGGTCATCGAAGGCGACATCCGCGACGTGGACGCGGTGCGGCAGGCGCTGCGCGACAGCGGCGCCTCGGCGGTGATGCACTTCGCGGCATGGCTGATCGTCGCCGACTCCGTTCGCGACCCGATTGGCTACTACCGCAACAACGTCGACGGCGCGCTCGCGACGCTCGAGGCCATGGCGGCCGAGCGGTGCCGTCACTTCATTTTCTCATCGACATGCGCGGTGTACGGCGAGCCGGTCGAGACGCCGATCGGCGAGACGCACCCGACCGCGCCGATCAATGCGTACGGGCAGACGAAGCTCGCGGTCGAGCACGCGCTGCCGCATGTCGAGCGCGCCTGCGGCATCCGCTCCATCAGGCTTCGCTATTTCAACGCGGCCGGCGCCGACCCCGCCGGCGAGCTCGGCGAGGATCACTCGCCCGAGGTCCATGTCATCCCGCGCGCGTTCGACGCCGCATCCGGCGGCGCGCCGATCGAGATCTTCGGCGAGGACTACCCGACGCCCGACGGCACCTGCCTGCGCGACTACATTCACGTCAGTGACCTCGCCGATGCGCACATCCGCGCGCTCCGGCGGCTCGAGGAGAACGGCGCATCGGCGACCTATAACGTCGGAACCGAACGGCCCTCATCCGTCCGCGACGTCATCGCGTCGGTCGAGCGCGTGACCGGCCGCCCGGTCGCGCGGACGTCAGGCCCCAGGCGGCCAGGCGACCCGGCGGTGCTGTTCGCGTCCGCCGAACGCATCCGCCGGGATCTCGGATGGACGCCTCGCCGGCCCGATCTCGACACGATCGTCGCCGATGCCTGGCGGTGGCATGCCAGCCACCCGCGCGGGTTCCGCAGCACGGCTCCGGCCGGAGTCGCGCACCCCGAAGGCCAGCGCCGCTGATGTCACGGCTCCGCGGAAAGCTGACCGACCCGCTCCTGTCCGTGGTCATGCCGGTG
Source organism: Vicinamibacterales bacterium (assembly GCA_035635535.1). Taxonomy (GTDB): domain Bacteria; phylum Acidobacteriota; class Vicinamibacteria; order Vicinamibacterales; family UBA2999; genus Gp6-AA40. Next base: position 4,395 of record DASQAX010000409.1, read on the forward strand.
TTCAACGAGGCCGCCACGGTCGAGGAAATCATTCGTCGCGTCGTCGCCGTGCCGCTGCGCACGCAGCTGATCGTGGTGGACGACTGTTCGACCGACGCCACGCGCGAGATCCTTGGCAGGCTGCAGCCCGAGCTGGGCTTCACGCTGCTGCTGCAGCCGGAGAACCGCGGCAAGGGGGCGGCGCTGCGAACCGGCTTCGGCTCCGTCCGCGGCGACCTGGTGGTCATCCAGGACGCGGACCTCGAATACTCGCCCGAGGAGTTTCCCGGGCTCATCGAGCTGATCTGCGACGGCCGCGCCGATGTCGTCTATGGCTCGCGCTTTCTCGGCCGGCACCGCGTGTTTCTCTTCACGCACTACCTCGGCAATCGGTTCCTCACGCTGCTGACCAACGTCCTCTACAACACGATGCTCACGGACATGGAGACCTGCTACAAGGTGATGAGGACCGAGGTGCTCCGCTCGATGACGCTGCGGTCGAACGGCTTCGGGATCGAGCCCGAACTGACGGCCAAAATCTTCAAGCGCGGCTATCGTGTGTACGAGGTTCCCATCACCTACGACGGCCGCGGCTACGAAGAGGGGAAGAAGATCGGCTGGCGCGACGGCGTCGTCGCGTTGTGGGTGCTCCTGAGGTACCGGTTCAGCGAGTGAACGCGCTCCTGCGGCTGATCGCGTACGCCCGGCCCTACAGAGGGCGGCTCGCCGCGGCAGCGGCCGCGATGGTCGTCTACGGCGCCGCGTCGGCCGGCGTCGCGGCGCTGATTCAGCCGATTCTCGACCGCGTGCTCCCGAGGCACGAGGAGCTTGGCCAGATCATCGGCGCCATCCTCGTCCTGTACCTGATCAAAGGCGTGGGCACGTATCTCTCCGGCTACCTGATGACCGACGTCGGCCAGCGCGTGGTCCGGGACCTCCGCAACCTGCTCTTCACGCACATCCTGGGTCAGTCGGCGGCGTTCTTTTCCGCGCAGACCAGCGGCAAGCTGCTGTCGCGCATCACCAACGACGTCGCGCAAGTCCAGCAGGCGGTTTCCGAAACGCTGGGCGACCTGGCGCGCGAGTCGCTGTCGCTCGTCGGCTTTGCGGCGCTGCTGTTCTACTACGACCCCCGGCTCGCGATGGTCTGCCTCACCGGCGCGCCGCTCGTGGTGTACCCGCTCGTCAGGCTCGGGCAGCGCGTGCGCCGGACCACGAGACGCAGCCAGGAAGCGCTCGCGCAAATCACGCACGTCTCCGCGGAGGCGTTCACCGGCCACCGTATCGTCAAGGCGTTCGGCGCGGAACAGCGCGAGACCGCGAAGTTCCAGGCGGCGTCGGAGTTTCTCTATCGCACCAGCATGAAGGTGACGAGCGCGCTGTCCGTGCTGCCGCCGCTGATGGAGTTCATCGGCGGCGTCGCCTTCGCGGTGGCGCTCTGGTACGGCAGCCAGGAGATTGGCGCGGGACGGCTGACGACCGGCGAATTCGTCGGCTTCATCGCGGCGCTGTTCATGATGTACGGGCCCGCGAAGAAGCTCAGTCGCGTCAACGCGAACCTGCAGCAGGCGATTGCCGCGGCCGAGCGCATCTTCGAGATGCTCGACACGCACAGCGAGGTCCACGAGCGCGAGGGCGCGACGGACCTGCCGCGCTTCCACGGCGCAATCGAGTTCCGCGACGTGCGCTTCTCCTACGCCGGCGCCGAGGACGCGACGCTGCGCGGCGTCTCGTTCAGCGTGCGCGGGGGTCAGACGCTGGCGATCGTGGGGCGCAGCGGCGCCGGCAAGACGACGCTGGTGAACCTGATTCCGCGGTTCTACGACGTGACCGGCGGCGCCATCACGATCGACGGGCGCGACGTCCGCGAGGCGACGCTGGCGTCGCTGCGGGGGCAGATTGCGATCGTCACGCAGGAGACCGTGCTGTTCGACGACACCATTGCCGCCAACATCGCCTACGGCCGCCCCGGCGCCGCGGCGGTGGAAATCGAGGCGGCCGCCCGGGCCGCGCACGCGCACGAGTTCATCATGGCGCTCGACGGCGGCTACGAGACGACGATTGGGGAGCGCGGGCAGCGGCTCTCGGGCGGGCAGCGGCAGCGCATCGCGATTGCGCGCGCGATCCTGCGCGACTCGCCGATCCTGATCCTCGACGAGGCCACCTCGTCGCTGGACGCCGAATCGGAGATGCTGGTCCAGGACGCGCTGTCCACGCTGATGCTGAACCGGACGTCGTTCGTCATCGCGCACCGGCTCTCCACCGTCCGCCGCGCCGACGCCATCGTCGTCCTCGAGCGGGGCCGCATCGTCGAGGGAGGGCGGCATGAAGAACTGCTCGCCCGGGGCGGCGCGTATGCGAAACTTTACGAACTGCAGTTGCAGGAAGAGCCGACCGACGAACCCGAGCGCGTATGAACCACTGCCAGCTGCCCGCTGCCGGCTGCCCGCTTCCATGATCAAGTCCATGACCGGCTTCGCCTCGCTGACGCACGAGGACGAGCGCGCGACCATTGGCATCACGATGCGGGCCGTCAATCACCGCTTCCTGGACGTTCAGCTGCGCATTCCGCAATCGCTCGCGGAGGTGGAGCCCCGGATCAGGACGCTGCTGCAGAAGCGGCTGGCGCGCGGGCGCGTCGAGCTGCAGATCTCGGTGCAGCTGCGGACGCCGGCGACGCCGTCGGTGGAATTGAACGAGGAGTTCGCCAACGCGCTGTCGGCCGCCATCGACCGGGCGCGCGAACGCGGTCTCGTGGCCGGCTCGCTGACGCCGGGCGACCTGCTGCGGCTGCCGCAGGCGATCACCGTGAAGGACCGCGGCGCGGATCCCGATCCGGAAGCCGAGGCGCAGCTCGCGGCGAGCGTCGAGGCCGCCGTCGAGCAGGCGCTCGCCGACCTGGACGCGATGCGCGTGCGCGAGGGCGGCCACCTGCGGACGGATCTCGACGGGCGGCGGGAGTCGCTGGCCGCGTTCATCACGCGCGTCGCCGCGGCGGCCGACGAAGGGCGGAGCTCGCTCGAGGCGCGGCTGCAGGACCGAGTGCGCGAAATCAGCCTCGACCTGCCCGTGGACGAGGCGATGATCGCGCAGGAGATCGTGCGCACCGTGCAGCGCTCGGACATCAGCGAGGAGGTGACGCGGTTCCGGGCGCACCTCGCGCACTGGGAGGCGCTCAGCGAGGGGTCCGAGCCGTGCGGCCGCAAGCTCGATTTCCTGTTGCAGGAGATGAATCGCGAGGTGAACACGATTGGCTCGAAAGCCGACGGCCTCCGCGTGTCGGAGTTGATCATCAACGCGAAGGCGGAGCTCGAGAAGATGCGCGAACAGGTCCAGAATATTGAATAGGCCCCTCGACGCTGCTCGGGACAGGCCCTACGACTCCGCTCGGGGCAGGGGCCTGCTCTTCATCGTCTCCGCGCCGTCCGGCACGGGCAAGACGACGCTGGTCGAACGGCTGGTGCAGCGGATCCCGAATCTCTGCCTGTCGCGCTCGTACACGTCGCGCGAGGCGCGCCCCGGCGAGCAGGACGGCGTTGACTATAATTTCATCAGCCGGCAACGCTTCGAGGAGATGGCGCGCGCCGGCGAGTTCCTGGAGTGGGCCGACGTCTTCGGCAACTACTATGGGACGTGCGCGTCCGACACGGAGCGGTGCCTCGGCGCAGGCACGGACATCGTGCTCGTGATCGACGTGCAGGGGGCCAGGCAGGTGCGGAGCAGCGGCGTCGAGTCGGTCGGCATCTTCGTGCTGCCGCCGTCGGCCGAGATTCTCGAGCAGCGGCTGCGCGGCCGGAGCCAGGACTCGGAGGCCGCGATTCAGAAGCGCCTCGAGGTGGCCTGCCGGGAGGTCGGCGAGTTCGCCGCCTACGAGTACGTGGTAGTGAACGACGAGCTGGACGCGGCGGTCGAGCGGCTGCGCGCCATCGTGCTGGCCGAGCGGGCGCGCGTGAAGAACATGCGAAAGACGGCCGAAGCCATCATTGAAACGTTTCGCACCCCGAAGACGTCCTAAGTAGCACGACAGAACGTAGAGGCGGACCTTGAGGTCCGCCTGAAGGGAC
>DASQAX010000410.1:0-11848 GCA_035635535.1 Vicinamibacterales bacterium
CGCTGACGAGCCGGGGACTTCAGATCCCGGACTCCCTGAGGATCCTGAAGGTGGGGGACCGGGTCATCGGGGGATCGAATCTCGGCCAGGACGCGCGCTTCGATCAGATCCTGCACCTGCCGACGATGAAGAAGCGGTTCACGGACGCGGGCGGCGCGCTCGATTTCTTCGTGAGCGACAAGAGCATCAGGGAGCTGTTCCCGAAGAGCAAGTACACCCGGCAGGAGTTCACGTTCCAGCTCTCGGATCACCTCCCGGTCTGGACGCAGATCAAGACGGACATCGACGGCGATCGCCTGACGCAGATCGTGAGAGACAGCCGTCAGTAGCCGCCTCAGAATTTTCGCCGGAGCTCCTTCACCTTCCCCCGCGCCTTCTTCCCCTCCAACCGCCTCTCGCGCGCGGCCCGCCCAGGCTTCGTTGCCTTCCGCCGGCGCGGTCTCTTCGCCGCCTGCGCGATGAGCGCGATCAGGCGCTGCCGCGCGGCCTCGCGATTCCGCGCCTGGGTGCGATGCTCCCGGCTGTCGATGATCAACACGCCGTCATCCGTCGCGCGCTGTCCCGCGATCGCCAGCAGCCGCTCCTTCACGTCGGACGGCAGCGACGAAGCGCGAACGTCGAAACGCAGTTCGACCGCCGTCGACACCTTGTTGACATGCTGGCCGCCGGGACCGGAGGCGCGCACGAAGCGCTCTTCGATCTCGCGGTCGTCGATCGCGATCGTCTCGGTCACACGCAAGACCGTGCAAGAGTGTAGTCGTAGGACAAACACCTGCGTATAATCCCGGAGAAGCGGAGGCAAAGCATGGCGTCACCGTCGTGGCACGTCAGCGGCCAGTACTTCGAGACCTGTAGTTGCGACTTCGTCTGCCCCTGCATCCTCGGCCAGATGGCCGTACGCCCCAGCCGCGGATCCTGCACGTTCGCCATGGCTATGCGCATCGATCGCGGCGCCTTCGACACCATCGCGCTCGACGGGCTCACCTTCATCATCGTGGGTTATACGCCGCAGGAGATGGGGAAGGGCAACTGGTCGGTCGGGCTCGTCATCGACGAGCGCGGCAGCGCCGAGCAAATCGGCGCGATTACCGCCATCGCCAGCGGATCGGCAGGCGGTCCGATGGCGCCGCTGTCGGGCCTCATCGGGAAGTTTCTCGGGGCCGACACCGCGTCGATCTGGTACGAGGGGAGCGGCGGCAAGTACGCCATCAAGGCCGGGGGGAAGGTCGACATGGCGGCCGAGGGCGCCATGGGGATCGACCCGAGCGTGACAGACCCGATGTTCATCGGGAACACGGGCCATCCCGTGTCGAGCCGCCTCGCGCTCGCGCGAGCGACGAGGAGCCACGTGCACACGCTCGGTCTCGCGTGGGACGACGCGAGCGGGAAGAACAACGGGCACTTCGCGCCGTTCAGCTGGCGAAGTGCATAACCCCGCTGTCGACGAGCGGCCGCCCACCCGCCTCGAGGTCGCGCTGGGATCCGACCGCGCGCCGCTCGTCATCCTGCTGATCCTGTTCCCGCTCATCTGCTGGTCGTGGATCGTCGTGATGGCGCGCGACATGTACGGGCCGATGACCGGCGCCAGCGCGTGGATGATGACGCCGGCCTGGGACGCGCGGCACCTGTTGCTGCTCTGGGCGATGTGGGCGGTGATGATGGCCGGCATGATGCTGCCGTCGGCGGCGCCGCTGCTCCTGCTGTACGGCGTGGCGGCCAGGCGGCAGGGTCTCGGCGCGGCCGCGTCGCGGCAGATCTACGCGCTGGCCGCGGGATATATCGCGGTGTGGGCGCTGTTCAGCGTGGTCGTCACGGCCACGCAGCGCATCCTCTCCATGTTTCTCATCCTGTCGCCGATGATGACGCTCGCCAGCCCGGCGATCGGCGCGGCGCTGCTCCTGGCCGCCGGCATCTATCAGCTGACGCCGTTGAAGCACGCCTGCCTCCGGAACTGCCGGTCGCCCATGAGCTTCCTGATGCACCGCTGGCGCGCCGGTGCCGCCGGCGCATTCCGCATGGGGATCGACCACGGCGCCAATTGTCTCGGGTGCTGCTGGGCGCTGATGCTGCTGCTGTTTGCAGGCGGGGTGATGAACCTCGCGGTGATCGCGGCGTTGACGGCGTTTGTCGCCTTCGAGAAGCTCGCGCCGTTGGGTGTCCGTGGCGCGCGCGTCAGTGGCGCGCTGCTGATGGCCGCGGCGCTCTGGATGCTGCTCCAGGCGCGCTCGTGATTACCGCGCCGCGTCAACAAACGCGGTGTAGTCGTCTGGCGTGATCACCAGGTCGCGCACGACGCCGCGGCCTCCGAGCGCGCGGCCCGAAGCGCCGTTGATCGTATAGGTGACCGCCGACGCATCGCCGACGCGCAGCGCGATCTGCTTCCGCGCATCGAGGCTGAGATCCTCGCCGGCCGTGAATAACCGGTAGGCGCGCCGCTCGCCGTCGGCCGTGGCGGCGAGCCAGACGTCACCCGTCGCGTGAAGGCTGAAGACGAGCGGTGCCGACGTCCGGGCGACGCGACCGGCATCCGCTGAATTGACCGCAGGGACGGCTTCGGGCACAGCATGCGCCGCGGCTTCGGCCGCCGGCACGACATCGTCCACGACGTGACGGACCTCCGGCGCGGGCAGGCGGGCCGCGTCAGCGCCGACACGGCCGCTGTTTCGCCAGACGACAGCGGTAACCAGCACGGCCGCAGCGATTCCTGCGACCATCCACGGAGAGACGCGGCGGTCAGCGGTCATCGGCGCAGCGGCCGGCTCCGGCTCGACAATGGACGCCCGCGAGTCGGCGCGGTACTGCGCCCACAGCGCGTCGCCATCGAGGCCGACCGTGCGCGCGAACGACGTCAGGTACCCACGAGTGAAGATCCCGCCCGGAATGCGCGACAGGTCGTCGCGCTCGATGTCGGCAAGAATCCACCGCGGAATCTTGGTGTGTTCGGACACGGCACGGAGGGTGAGGTGCGCCTGGTCGCGCGCCTCTCGCAATCGCTCGCCGACGCTGGGCATGGTCGCCTCCGCCGGCTCGTATGCAAGCCAGCCTCCGTCAGCCGGGAATGGCAATCCCCGTGTGAATGAAGTCGCCAACCACCTCGTACTGGCCGGTGACGATGGTCCCGCCGACCCAGGCCGGAGACAGCATCACCTTGAGCCGGGCGCGGAAGCGTCCCGTCGCGCGCTGCACGTCCTCGATGGACGCATCCAGGTACCCGAACGAGCGACCGACCTGCGGGTGCAGGCACTTGTAGAGTGAATGCTTCGCCGCGATGATCAGCGCGACCGCAGTTGCGTAGTCTGCCTTCATCCCGTCCATCACTCCGAACACCTCGGGGCTGGTCGCCGCCCGCGAGGCGAGCATGTGCGCGCGATCGAGCGACGTGATCGGCTCGATGTCGATGCCGACGCCGCCGCATTGCCGGCGAGGCGCGGCGGCGGCCGACACGAGCGACATGACGTGCGTGATGGACCCGACCGTGCCGTACGGCCAGGCGGGCGCGTTGTTGTCGTTGACGCCGGGGCAGGCGCCAGCCAGGCCGAGCTGTTCGAGCGCCCGCATGGCGCAATACCGTCCCGCACGATACGCGTTCTGCCGATCGGGCGGCGCCAGCAGCCACACCGGCGGCAGCGCAATCTTCTTCGCGGCCGCTTCGTCGACCTGCTCGAGAAACAGCGACACTTGAGACACCCACGCGGGAAGCACGCGGGGCACAACAATCACAGACGGCTCCAGAGACACGTTGCCCTCGGGATATTGGCCGCCTGCTTTGGGGGGAGGTAAAGCGGGACCTTGGTTGCGCGGAATTATAAGACGCCACCCCGGCTGTATGCAGAAAAATTTTGCGATGTTCAGCCATCGCACAAGGGCAAACGACCGCGCGCAAAAATAATCAGGACAATGCACGCAACGCGTTCGCAGGATGGCATCAGATAGAATTCCGGCCTGCGCTGAGGCGGCGGCGGGACGACAGCGAATGAAAGTAGCGCGCAGATTTGTGATCAGCGGACGTGTCCAGGGCGTCGGCTTCCGGTGGTTCGTACATGACGCGGCCACGCGTGAAGGCGTCGCCGGTTGGGTTACGAACCTGCTCGACGGCCGCGTCGAGGTGTTCGTCGAAGGCGATCAGGAGGCGGTGCGGCGCGTCGAATCGGCGCTGCACATCGGCCCTCGCAGCGCGCGCGTGGAACGCGTCGCGGTGTTCGACGAGGATGCGACCGGCAATCTGAAAGGGTTTTCCATTCGATAACCGTCGCGGTTAGAGGACTCATGTTGACCATCGACCTCAAGCAGATGATTCGCAGCGTCCCCGACTTCCCGAAGCCGGGCATCAACTTCTACGACATCACCACGCTGCTGAAAGACCCGCAGGGCCTGAAGGCGACCATCGACTCGCTCGCCGGCCCCTACGACGCATCCGGCATCGATGTCGTCGTCGGCATCGAGAGCCGCGGCTTCATCCTCGGCTCGGCGGTGGCGCAGCGCATCGGCGCCGGTTTCATCCCGGTCAGAAAGGCGGGCAAGCTGCCGGCGAAGGCCATCAAGGAGATCTACGAGCTGGAATACGGCAAGGACGCCCTCGAGATCCACGCGGACGCGATCGAAAAAGGGCAGCGCGTGCTCATCGTGGACGACGTGCTGGCGACGGGTGGAACGGCGGCGGCGACGACGCGCCTGGTGAAGCAGCTCGGCGGAGCGCTCCACGGGCTCGCGTTCCTGATCGAGCTGACGTTTCTCAACGGCAAGTCGAAGCTGGCCGGCGAGCAGGTGTATTCAGTGCTGCAGTACTAGGCGGAGGCGGGCCGTCCGGTCCGGACGGCCCGCTGTCTTCTCTTCTACGAGACGAGGCGTGGCGTATAGCGCATCTCGCGCAGCGCCCAGTCCGTGTCCAGGATCACCGACAGGAACTGGTCGTAGTGGACGCCGTTCTTCACGAACGACTTCCGGAGGCGCACCTCGTGGACGGCGCCGAGCTTGTGCAGCGCGCCGTTGCCGCGGCCGTTGTGCACGGCGCAGCGCGCTTCCACCCGGTGCACGCCGATCTGCTCGAAGGCGAAATCGAGCACCATCTGCGCGCCCTCGACGAACATGCCGTTGCCCCAGAACGGCGAGCCGAGCGCAAAGCCCCACTCGGCGGTCCCGAAGCCCTTCTCCAGCGATCGCACCTGGATGATGCCGACCGCCTCGTTCATCCCCTTCGGCACGATGCCGAAGCAGACCAGCTCGCCAGCCGCCCGCTTCTTGTGCGTCCACTCGATGAAGCGCTCGTAGCCTTCAACGGTGGTCGGCGGCGGCGAGATGAAGCGCGATACCTCTTCGGTCGAGAGCATCGCGAACAGGGTCGGCGCGTCGGACAGCTGCAACTCGCGCAGCGTGATCGACTCGCCGGCGAGCAGCGGCAGCAGGTCCCGCCAGTCGGACGAAATGGTTTCCGGCTGGGGCACCGCGACCGTGGCCGCGGAGGAACGAGCAACCATCATGTTCAACGCGATTGAGTTCGGTTCTTGATGGATCATGGGTTCCCTCGTTACCAGCCCAGAAGGTTCTGCCCGAGCACTTTGCTGTTCGCTTCGAGGCTCTCGCCCCAGACGAGGTTCTCACCCCAGACGAGGTTCTCGCCCCAGATGATGTTCTCGCCCCAGACCAGGTTCTCGCCCCAGATGATGTTTTCACCCCAGATGATGTTCTCACCCCAGATGATGTTCTCACCCCAGAGGATGTTCGTGGCCCAGGAGGTGCCCGTGACCGCGAGCGCCGGCCCGCTGACCGACTGCTGACCCCAGATGATGCGCCCGGCCCAGTCGAGGCTCGTGCCCGCGATCGTCGTCGACGTCGCGAGGATCTGCGGATACTGCGTCACGGTGGCCGGGTTCGCCCACATCGCCACCGAGAGCCACGCGAGCCGCACAGACCCTTCGGCGTTCAGCTCGCCCGTGCCCTGCGTCAGCGCATCCGGCCTCGTGCCGTCGGCGAGGCTGATCGGAAGCGCGGTGTACTGCAGCATCGCCTTCATCCCGTTGGCCGTCACGGGGCCGGGCGAGACCGTGTAATACGCCGTCGCCCAGTTGCGAGCCTCGAGCGCCGCCGCGACCACTCCGGTGGTGACCGCCGTCGCCATGCTGGTGCCGCTCAGCCGGATGTACGCGCGTCCGTTGATCTTCAGGTCGTAGGTCGGGTACTGCTTGTACAGGTAGCTGTTCACGTCGGTCACGGAGATCATGCTGTGACCGGGCGCGACGACGTCCGGCTTCACGAAGCCGTCGTACCACGTCGGCCCGCGCGAGCTGTACGCCGACACTTCGTCGTCGGCGTGCGTCACGGTTCCCTTCGTGTTGACCGCGCCGACGGTGATGGCCGACGGCGCGTTGCCGGGCGAGGTCACGCCCGCGTAGCCGACCAGGCCGGTGTCGGGGTTCGTGCCCTGGTTGCCGGCGGACACGACGACGATCAGACCGGCGCGAACGGCGCTCTCGACCGCCTGCACGAGCGGGTCATCCGCGGCAGGCGACAGGATCGGGTGGCCAAGCGACATGTTGACCACCTTGATGTTGAAGCGCTGACGATTCGCGACCGCGAAGTCGAGCGCCGCGATCACGCTGCTGGTCAACCCCCTGCCGTTCTTGTTGAGGACCTTGAGGCTGACGAAGGTCACCGACGGCGCGACGCCCATGTAATTGGAGTCGTTCGCGCCGATGAGACCGGCGACGTGCGTGCCGTGACCGTACTCATCGCCGGCCAGGACCGCAATCGGAACGCCCGTCGTCAGGTCGTACGACGCGGTGATGCGGCCGTTGAACGCCGGAAGCGGTGCGATGCCCGAATCGATCAGCGCGACGCCGATGCCGGCGCCTCTCGACGCGTCGCTCTCGCCAAGCGTGCTGCGGAGGACGCTCGGGCTGATCGACCAGTTCCAGTTGCCGCTCTGGTCCGCATCGGCGGCAACGTCCGCGTCGGCGCCAATCGTCTCGACGTTCGGGTCGCGCGCCAGCTCGGCGAGCTGATCTCCGCCAAGTTCGGCTGTGAATGCTCCAATTGTCCGGTGCTTCGAGAAGATCCTGTTGCCCTTCGACAACACTTTCTGCTCGACGCTGCTGCCTGCGCCCGGTCTGAAGCGGACAATGACGCGTCGCCGCGCGCCGCCGTGCGCGTCCTGCAGCACCCGATCGAGCTTGGGTCCATGCTCCTGCGCATCGGCCGGCGGCGGCATGCCGCACAGCAGTGCGGCTGCCACGCCTGTGGCCAAAAGGATACGGGGGTAGAGTTTCATTCTGCGCTGACAGAGAGCAACTCTGCCGCCATAAAGGACGTTCGAGTTCGCTGCTGGTTTAGATCAACGTTTGAAGCAGCTTAGAGGCAGTGTGATGCGGACGCTGCGGAGGGGCCGGTGATGGTCGTGCGAGGATTCAGCACACGGCGGCGATGACGAAGATCGTGGACGCATCGGTCAAATGCTTGATGGGAAAGGAGAATGGCGCCGCGACCCATTCCGGGACGCGGCTGTTCCGGATCAACACAATGGGACACTGCGCGCGGGCGCGCAATCATGCGCACGCGCACGCGTCTTCACGCTATTGCTTGACGTACTTCGTCACGCCGCGGAGGTTCGCTTCCGCGGTGTAGACGTTCCCCGCGGAGTCGATGGCGATCCCTTCGCCCATCGCGCCCTCCGGCGCGTCGGTCTTGTGCGGCGGGATGAACGTGGTCACCTTGCCGTCCTTGAGGCTCCCAATCCGGACCCCTCGCTGCCACCCGGGGTGAACGCGCTCGGTCGACTCCGAGTCCGCGGTGTAGATCGTGTCGTTCCTGTCGATGGCGAGCCCGCTGCTGCGGCCGAAGTCGTCGTACTCGCGCACGAACCGGCCGTCCTTCGTCAGGATCTGCACGCGATGGTTGTGGCGATCGGCGACGACGAGCCGGCCCATCGAATCGAACTCGAGCGCGTGCGGCGTGCGGAACTCGCCGGGCCCGGTGCCGGCCTTGCCGATGGTCCTCAGGAACTTGCCGTTCTTGTCGAACACCGAGATCCGGCCGATCAGGTTCGGATCGGTGACGTCGGTGTGGCTCTCGGCGACGTAGACGTCACCGTTGCCCGGATCGGTGACGACGTCGGTCGGTTCGGTCAGCGCCTCGGGCGGATTGCCTTTCACGCCCGCCTTGCCGAGCGTCATCAGGACCTTGCCGTCAGGGCTGAACTTGACGACCACGCTTCCCTTGCTGGTCGCCGGATCGGCGCGTGCGTCGGTGACCCAGACGTTGCCGTCGCGATCGACGTGGATGCCGTGCGGCCAGGCGAACATGCCGCCGCCGAAGCTCTTGATCTCCTTGCCCGACTCGTCGAAATGATGGACCGGGTGGACGCTGGTGTTTGCGCAGCCCGGCGTCGTGCCGGGCGAGCACCGATCCGTGGCCCACACGGTCCTGCCATCCTTGTCGATCGCCACGCCGTTGGAGCCGCCCCACGCGCGTCCGTCGATGTGCGCCCAGTCGCGGATCACGCGATACGGGTTGGCGCCCGTGTTGACGGGCTGGACCTTGTCGGTCTGCGGCGTGCCGCCGCGTGCTTGCGCGTGGACGCGGCTGCCGGCCAGCGGAACGCAGAGGGCAATCAGCGCGATCAGGCAGGTTCTCTTCATAGCGCGGCGATTCTACATGGTTTGTCGCGCGATGGCGCGACATCTCCCGGGCTTCGGCATTACAATCCGCGCATTGCTTCAGAGGGAGGAACAGCCATGACGCGCTGGCGTACAGGATTGGCGTGGCTCGCGCTCGGCATGGTCGTGCTGGCGTCGCGCTTCGTGCTCGCGCAGGTTCCACTCGCCCGCATCTGCGGCGATACGAAAGCGCCTTTCTGCTCGGCCGTTCGCGGCGATCGCTCCGAGGGATGGCCGCAGCAGACGCGCTCCGAGGTGATGGCGCGCAACGGCATCGTCAGCACGGTCCAGCCGCTGGCCGCGCAGGCCGGCCTCCGGGTTCTGCAGCAGGGCGGCAACGCCATCGACGCCGCCGTCGCCACCGCCGCGATGCTGAACGTCGTCTTTCCGGGGAACGTGGGCATCGGCGGCGACCTGTTCGCGCTGATCTACGTCGCCAAAGAGAAGAAGGTGTATCAGCTCAACGCGAGCGGCATCGCCCCGGCGGGCCTCACGCTCGAGCGCATGCACGCGCTCGGCTACAAGGCGAACCCCGCCAACTTCGGACCCGGTTCCGGCATGCCGCCGGGCGGCATCCTCACCGTGACGGTGCCTGGCTCGTTATGGGGCTGGCAGGAAGTCCTCACGCGCTTTGGCACGAAGACGTTCAAGGAAGTGCTGCAGCCGGCCGTCGACTATGCCGACCAGGGCTTTCCGGTCACCGAAGAGATCGCCAGCCTCTGGCGGATGAAGAACGCGCTGCCGCTGCAGGGGTGCTGCACGCAGGTGGATCAGGATTCGGTGAAGACGTTCTACGTGAACGGCAAGCCACCGGTGGCCGGGACCATCTTCAGGAACCCCGATCTCGCGAGGGCCTTCCGGCTGATCCAGCAGCAGGGGCGCGACGCGTTCTACAAGGGCGAGATCGGCCGCGCCATCATCGCGAAATCGCAGGCGCTCGGCGGACCGATGACGGCCGAGGACCTCGCCAATTACAAGGGCGAATGGGTGACGCCGGCGTCGGCGGCCTACCACGGCGAGTTCACCGTGTACGGCACGAGAGCGCCTTCGCAGGCATGGGGCATCGTCGAGGCGATGAACGTCCTCGAGCAGTGCGTGCCGACGTGGTATCCGGGGCAGACGCTCGCATCGCTCGGTCCCGCGAACCCGCTCTACTGGCACGCGCTGATCGAGGCGAAGAAGGTCGTCTACGGCGACGTCTACGGTCACAACGCCGACCCGAACGCGGTGCCGGTTCCGCTCGACATGCTGACGTCGAAGCCGCACGCCGCGTCGCTGTGCAGCAAGGTGAACCCGAACCGCGCGGGCACGACGGGGTCGGTCAAGGGCGACGCGGACGGCACCGGCGACACGATCTACCTGGCGACCGCGGACCGCTGGGGAAACATGGTGTCGTGGATCAACAGCAACTTCGCCGGGTGGGGCTCGGGCATCACGGTCCCGGGTTATGGGTTCGTCCTCCACAACCGAGGCGGCCTGTTCACGCTCGACGCCAGGAGCCCAAATGTGATCGCGGGCAACAAGCGTCCCTACAACACGCTGTCCGCCGTGCTCGTGACGCAGAACGGCCGGCCGCTGCTCGTCACCGGGCAGCATGGCGGCGACCAGCAGGGGCAGGGGAACATGCAGGTGCTGGTGAACATCCTGGATCTCGGGGCCAACATGCAGGCCGCCGGCGACATGGCTCGCTTCAGCCACAACCAGGTGAGGAACGAGCTGCAGATGGAGTCGCAGCTCTTTCAGCTGGTCGGCGCGCGGCTCAAAACCATGGGGCACACGGTCGCCTCGTCCGACGGCGGTCCGGTCGGAGGTTTCGAGGGGATCATGTTCAGTCCGGATGGCGGCGCTTCGCCAGGATGCACGCCTGCGGACGCGAAGTGCACGGCGCCCATCGCGGGGTTCTATCGCGCGGGCTCGAATTTCCGGGAGGACGGACAGGCGGCGGGTTACTGAACGCGGTGGGCCGGCCTACGCTTCGTCGTCGGACTCTCCCGTGAAGTACTCGGCAATACAAGACAGGCACAGCTCGCGCCCTTTGAAGTCGCGCGTCTCGACGACTGCCCAGTGGCAGCTTTCGCAGGTGGCGTAGACGCTGGACCATTGATCGGCGTCACCGGGAATGCCCGTATTGGAGTCGAGAAGCCGGCTGGCGGAGGGAGGCTGGCGATGGCTGTCGCCCGCTGGTAGCGCTTTGCTCATAGGGTCGGCGGATCACGGAGCATTTCGCGTGCCGGTGCACATTCTCGACGTCGCCTTCGCAGTGGCGTTACCGGACATCCCTTGCGTTACGAATCTGCGCGGACGATGTCCGATTTGGTGCGCCCAGCTGCTGATGGCGCGAGAGAAACGACTTGGTCGGGATGGGAATGAAGCGGCGGGATTCTACGTCAGAAGTCGGATTTGCGACGGGGCTCGTTCGACGAGAAGTGGACGATGACCAGGCCGACGATCAGGGTTGCCAATCCGATCAAGGCTGACGCGAGCATTCCGTTCATCGACCCTCTCCTCGTCTAAGAATCAGTCCGATCACCGTAGCCGTCAAGCTGATTGCAAAAGGTGCCGTGCAAATTTCTTCGGAAAGTTGACAGCCCGCCATTGGATTAGTGAAGAATCTGCGCGGGCGATCCGGTGCCGGAGTGGCAACTTCTGCGTTTGGTAAACTGTCGGCTTACGCGTTTGTCCCCGTAGCTCAGTTGGATAGAGCGCGCGCCTCCTAAGCGCGAGGTCGCCAGTTCAATTCTGGCCGGGGACGCCAGCCTTCGCTCCGGTGCCAGGCGAAGGCTGTCCGCCATAGCGTCGCAAGGCGACGCGACGGCGGACCAGGAATAGACTACGAGCTACGGCTGGCAAGCCACAGGATTGAGATATGAAGACGAAGCATCGTCGAGAGTTGAAAGAGAACGAAGTCGTCCAGATGATCACGGCGACGCGAGAGTTCGCCCAGGAGCACGGCCGGCGGCTGTCGAACGCGATTGTCGCCCTGGTCGTCATCGCCGGGGTCATCTTCGCGTTCCTCGCGTACCGGACCCGCCAACAGTCGCAGGGGCAGGACCTGCTCGCGCAGGCGATGGTCGTGCTGAACACGGCAGTCGTGCCGGTGACGGCGACGTCGAATCCGGGCGACGCGCCGGCTGCCGCGTCAATCGGCGCGAAGGGCACCTTCTCGACCGAGGCGCAGAAGCTCAACGCCGCGGTGCCGA
>DASQAX010000411.1:0-12998 GCA_035635535.1 Vicinamibacterales bacterium
TCGAAAGAGCTCACGCTGGAGCTGCTGCAGGCGCCGCCGACGCCTCGCGCGCGGGTGCTCGTCGGCTATGCCGGATGGGACGCGGGGCAGCTCGATCGTGAAATCGCCGCCTCCGCGTGGCTGACGATGGACGTCGAACCCGCGCTGATCTTCAACGTGCCGCACGAGCAGATGTGGGAGACGGCGATTCGGCGGCTCGGCGCCGATCCCGCCGGCCTGCAGATCACGAGCGGGGGGATTCATTGACGTGGCGGGTCCGAAAGGACCCGGCCTACAGGTGGGCCGTTAATTCAATGAGGGTAGGGCGGGTCCTTTCGGACCCGCCAGATCAATGAGAAAACTTCTTATGGCCTCAGTCGTTGCAGGCAGCGTCGCCCTCGGCGCGCAGAGCACCGCACCCGGCGCCGATCAGCTGAAGAACATGGCCGCGCGGTTTGCGCCTGTCGACCTGTCGGCCGACGTCAGCAAGCTGCCGTCGAACGAGCGGCAGGCGCTCGCGAAGCTCGTGGAAGCGGCGAAGGTGATGGACGCGTTGTTCCTCCGCCAGGTCTGGGCGGGCAACGAGCCGATGCTCCTCACCCTGCTGCAGGACACGTCCCCGCTCGGACGCGAGCGGCTGCACTACTTCCTCGTCAACAAGGGTCCGTGGTCCCGGCTCGATCACAACGACGCGTTCGTCCCCGGCGCGCCCGCAAAACCGGAGCAGGCCAACTTCTATCCGCCGGATGCGACGAAGGATCAGGTCGAGGAATGGCTCTCGACGCTGTCGGGATCGCAGAAGACCTTTGCGACCGGCTTCTATTCGACCATCCGGCGCAATGCCGAACGGAAGTTCATCGCGGTCCCGTACAGCTACGAATACCAGGGCGAGCTGGCGCACGCGGCGACGCTGTTGAAGGAAGCGGCCGCGCTGACGAGGCAGCCGACGCTCAGGACCTTCCTCGAGAAGCGCGCGCAGGCGTTCCTCACCAACGACTACTACGACAGCGACGTCGCGTGGATGGAGATCGACGCGAGCATCGAGCCGACCATCGGGCCGTACGAGGTGTACGAGGACGAGTGGTTCAACTACAAGGCCGCGTTCGAGGCGTTCATCACGCTGCGCGACGACGCGGAAAGCGCCAAGCTGGCGCGCTTCGGCGGCGAGCTCCAGGAGATCGAGAACAACCTGCCGATCGACCCGAAGTACCGCAACCCGAAGCTCGGCGCGCTCGCGCCGATTCGCGTGGTGGACGTCGTCTTTTCGGCCGGCGACGCCAATCGCGGCGTCCAGACGGCGGCGTACAACCTGCCGAACGACGAGCGCATCACGGCGGAGAAGGGCGCCAAGCGCGTCATGCTGAAGAACACGCAGGACGCAAAATTCGCGAAGGTGCTCGTGCCGATCTCGAAGATCGCGCTGGCCGCGAAGGACCAGACGAACGTCGAGTTCGAGGCCTTCTTCACGCACATCCTGATGCACGAGCTGATGCACGGCCTGGGGCCCCACACCATCGTCGCCGGCGAGCGCCCGTCGACGGTGCGGCAGGAGCTGAAGGAGACCTACAGCACGATCGAGGAAGCGAAGGCCGACATCTCGGGCCTGTTCGCGCTCCAGTTCCTCGTGGACCACGGCAAGCTCGAAAAGAAATACGAGCAGACGATGTACACGACATACCTGGCGTCGATGTTCCGCTCGATCCGTTTCGGGCTGAACGAGGCGCACGGCCGCGGCGTCGCCATCCAGATGAATTACTTCCTCGACAAGGGTGGGGTCACGGTGTCGCCCGACGGGACCTTTGCCGTGAACCCGGCCCGCGTCAAGCAGAACGTCATCGACCTGACGCGCGATCTCATGACGATGCAGGCGGTCGGGGACTACGCGGCGTCCAGGCAGATGATCGCGACGCTGGCGGTCGTCCGGCCGCCCGTCCAGCGCGTGCTCGACCGGCTCGCGAGCGTCCCGGTGGACATCGAGCCGCGCTTCGTCACCGCTGCGACGCTTCGCTAGCGGGCGGGTCCGGACCTACTTGGATTTCACGGCGGGTCCAAAAGGACCCGCCCTACTTGGGTTGTAGGGCGGGTCCTTTTGGACCCGCCGCCGTCGATCTTCGGCTATCCTTCCCGGCGTGAAACGCGCCATCTCGCTGCTGACGGTCGTCCACCGGTACCTGGGCCTCGTCTTCTGCCTGATCTTCGTCGTCTGGTTCGCGTCGGGCATCGTGATGGTGTACGCGCGGATGCCGGCGTACGATCCCGCCGAGCGCGTCGCGCGCCTGTCGGCGCTCGATCCCGCATCGATTCGGCTGACGCCCGCCGCAGCGCTCGAGCAGGCGACGCTTGCCGGGCGTCCCGCACGCATCCGCCTCTCGACCTATCAGTCGCGTCCCGTGTACCGCTTTTTCGTCCAGGGCGAGTGGGTGACGCTGTTTGCCGACGACGGCAGCGTCCTCGAACCACTGACGGGCGATGACGCGCTTGCCGCCGTACGCGCCGCGTTTCCCTCGGAGCGCGGCACGGGTCGATTCGTCGAGACGCTGAGGGAGCCCGACCAGTGGACCATCGGGATGCGCTCGGGCGGCCGTCTGCACCTGGTGTCACTCGGCGATGCCGCGGGCACGATCGTCTACGTCGCCTCCAATACGGGCGAGATCGTCCTCAAGACGGATCGGCGAAGCCGCTTCTGGGGCTACGCGGGTCCGGTGATGCACTGGTTCTACTTCCGCCCGCTCCGTGTGCGCGGGTCGCTTTGGTACAACCTCGTCGTCTACGGCTCGCTCGCCGGATGTCTCCTCTGCGTCGTCGGCCTCGTCATCGGCGTGTATCGGTATTCGTTGTCTCGACGGTATCGGCTCGGCCTCTCCGGCACCCCGTACGTCGGATGGCTGCGATGGCACCACTATGCCGGCCTGATCTTCGGCGTCATCACGCTCACGTGGTTGTTCAGCGGCATGCTGTCGATGGAGCCGTGGGGCGTCAGCGAGGACCCCGCGCCGCGGCCCGATCAGGTCGTCGCCATTCGCGGCGACGGCGTGGATCCCGCCCGTTTCGCGATGACGCCGCGGCAGGTCCTGGAGACGTTGCAGCGCGAACCCGACCTGGAGGCGCAACCCGAATTGGGACGGCGTCCCCATCAGCTGGTTGCGCGCGAAGCGGATGTGGATCGGCAGGGACACTTCGGTTCCGCGAAGGAGGTCGAGCTGATTCAGTTCATGGATGCGCCTTTTTACCGCGTGCAGGATCAGGAAGGACGCACCCTGCTGCTGACCGCGGACCACGGTCCCGCGATGAAGGACGGCTTCACGGAGGCTGAGCTGCTGGCGGCGGCGAGCGCGGCGATGCCCGGCGTCCGCTCACAGGAGGCGGTCTGGCTCACCAGTTACGACAGCTACTACTACGACCGCGCCGGCGAGCGGCCGCTGCCGGTGCTGCGCGTCAAGTATGCGGATGCGGACAACAGCTGGCTGTACCTGTCGGCGCGGGATGGCGCCATCGTGCAACGCGAGACGGCGGGCGGCCGTCCGGTGCGGTGGCTCTATCACGGCCTGCATAGCCTCGACTTCCCCGGGTTGTATCAGGCCGGCTGGCTGTGGGACGTCGTCATCCTGACGCTCTGCGTTGGCGGCCTGCTCCTCAGCATGACGTCCGTGATCGTGGGCTGGCGATTCTTACGGAGGTCTTGAGCGCGGGCGAGCCTACACTGACAATTTATTCAGGTACTCTTCAGGGGACGGCCCGGGCCGGTCTGCTTACTATTAGGGAGCCATGAAGCGAGCTGCGACGGTCCTGCTGCTGTTCGCCGCACTGCTGTGCGGGCGGCAGGTCTCCGCGCACCATTCGTTCGCGGCCACCTATCTCGAGACCAAGCAGCTGTCGATCGAGGGCGAGCTGCTGCAGTTCTCCTTTCGCAACCCGCACACGCTGCTGCAGGTGTTGGCGCCCGACTCGAACCGCCAGCTGCAACGATGGACCGTGGAGTGGGAGGCGCGCGGGCAGCTCGACCACCAGGGCGTGACGAGCATGACGCTCAAGCCCGGCGATCGCATCGTCATCACCGGCAATCCCGGCAAGAACGACGCGGACCACTGGCTGCGTGCGCAGTCTATTGTCCGTCCGAGGGACGGATGGAAGTGGACGCTGAACGCCGGGTCAATGCGGTAAGGCCGCGGTCGCGGTCTTCACGCCGCCGATCCCGCCGTTTTCCGGCGTATCGACCCACGCAAACACCAGCTCGCTGCCCGATCGCGCCATGCGCGGCACCCCGCCGGCGCGCCCGGTGCCCGCGGCCCCGGCAACGGTGACGGGCGCCGACTTCGCGCCCGACGCCTCGATGCGGCGCACGCGGAACTGCGAGCGCTGGTTCGCGAACTCCATCCACGCCGCCACCGCGCTGCCGTCGTCGAGCATCTCGATCTCGACCTTGCCGAGCGACGCGGCATCGTCCAGGCGGATTGGCTGGCCCCAGGTGCGCCCCGCATCGTTGGAGAACGCGGCGAACGCCTGCCCCTGATCGTTTTTCGCCACGAACCACGCCACCGCCACGTTGCGGCCGTTGGCGCTGATGGACGGACCGTTCACCGGGCACGCGTGGATGGACCAGCCGTCGTCGTGCACGGTCTTGCCAGCGGTCCACGCGCCGTTCTCGTAGCGCGTCACGTAGATGTCGCGAATCTCGTCGTCCGTGCGGTTGCGATAGACGGCAATCGGACCGTCCGCGGTCATCGCGACGCTCGTCGTGCAGCAGTCGCAGACCTTCACGTCGATCCCGCGGTCGGACACCTGCGCCCACTGCGCGTTGTAGGCGCCGTAGCGGAGCGTCATCGGGCCATGCTCGCGGTCCTTCACCGTCAGGCGTCCATCGAGCCAGACGACTCCGAGGTTGCCGTTGGCCAGCTCGAACAGCGTCGCGAAGGCGTGCTGGGTGATCGTCCCGTCGTGATGCGGCAGGAACGTCTTCGACCAGGTCTTGCCGTTGTCCTTCGAATAAGAGAGGCGCAGGTTCGACGCCTCGAATTCGTCGCTGCTGCTCTGCATCCAGTCGGCGACGAGCGTGCCGTTCGACAGGCGCAGCACCGACGGCGTGTCCGCTTCGGTGATGAACCAGTCCTCGCCCGACGCGACCTTGACGGGCGGCGTCCAGCCTGTCGCGGTTCGCTCGGCGAACTTCAGCGCCGGCTCGTCGTTGTCGGTCTCGAGCCAGCTGAGGAGCACCCCGCGCTTCGACACGCTCACCTGCGCGCCGCTGCTCCCGCGCTGGCTCGCGAGCTCGAGCGGCTGAATCTTGAGCGTCCACGGCTGGGGCGTCTGGGCCGCCGCCGCGACGCCGAGGAGCGCGACGGTCGCAAGTATGGTCGAGCGCATGGTGGGCAGCATAACAGACCCGGTATGACCCTTGCGACTTGAGGGATAGTCAGAGGAGTCGATATGAGATCTCGAGCATGGGCATGGCTGTTGGCGCTGGTGGCGCTGGTTCTCGCCGTCATCCCGATGGCCGCGATGGCCGGCGTGTTCGGCGGAGGGCCACTGAGCGTCGCCACCGCGAACTCGCTGTGGATTGCGGCGATCGTGCTGACGATCGTGTCGTTCGTGATGTCCCTGCGCCAGGGGCTGCGCACGCGGTCGCGCGTCTAGCCGTCTCAGGCCCTCGCCGGTTCGGTCGCGTGCTGCAGCACGCGGCCCAGCGCGGCGGCCGCAACCGGATCGAACTGCGATCCGCTGCAGCGCTCGATTTCACGCACGGCCATGGCCGGCGGCATCGCCGGCCGCTGCGTGTGCGGATGCGTCATCGAGTCGTAGGAGTCGGCGATCGTCAGGATGCGCGCAGTGAGCGGAATGTTCTTTCCCTTGAGTCCGTGCGGGTACCCGCTGCCGTCGAATGCCTCGTGGTGCGCGAGCACGATTTCGGCAGCGCCCGCCAGGTGAGGCAGCTTTCTCACGAGGTCGTAGCCGACCTGCGGATGCGTGCGCATCACGTCCCATTCCGCGTCGTCGAGCGGCGCCGGCTTGCACAGGATTTCGGTCGGCATGTCGATCTTGCCGACGTCGTGGAGCATGGCGCCGTATTCGAGCTCCTCGAGCTGGTCATCGGGGATGCCGAGTTCGTCGGCGAGCGCAATCGCGAGTCGAGTGACGCGCGTCGAGTGGCCGCGGCCGTCCCTCTCGTGCAGCTGCAGCATCGCGAGGAGGCTGTCGGCGGCCTGCTGCGCGCTGGCCTGCGCCTGCGCCAGCGTGGCAGCGACCGCCGCGCGCCGCGTCCGCAGCCGCGACTGCAGCGCGTGATGCAGGTCCTCGTCGCCCACGCTCGCGCGGTGCCAGTCGAGGCCGAGTGCGAGCGCTTCGCGGAGCCTGGTGCTGTCGAACGGCTTCAGCAGGTAGTCGACGACGTCGTTGCTCAGCGTCGAGACCGCGACCTCCGCGTCGTCGACGGAGGTCGCCATGATGACCGCCGTGGTCGGGTAGCGCTCGCGAATGCGCGCGGCGAGCCACACGCCGTCGTGACCGGGCATGTTGACGTCACAAATCGCGATGTCGGCCGGGGTGTGGTCGAGTTGCTGAAGCGCGGCCTCTGCCGAGGCGGCTTCGTAGGCGGTGAAGCCGAACCGGTTGACCCACGCGGCCAGCATCGGCCGCAACGATATATCGTCGTCGACGACGAGCACCGAATGCATGACCATGGAGTTCACTTGGGGCACCTAGATGCGATGGTAGAGACCATGCGTGCGGCAATCAACGGGGAAGTGACGTATCGATGAGCTCTCTCTATACTGATGAGATGTCCGTGCACCACAAATCGCGGCAGATCGCGAATCCGCTGCGCCGCAACGTCGCCATCATCGCGCACGTCGATCACGGAAAGACGACACTGGTCGACGCCCTCTTGCGACAGAGCGGCGCGTTCCGCGCCATCCATCATGCGGTCGCCGAGCGCATCATGGACAACACCGACCTCGAGCGCGAGCGCGGCATCACCATCCTCGCGAAGAACACGGCGGTCCACTACAAGGACCTGCTGATCAACATCTGCGACACGCCCGGCCACGCGGATTTCGGCGGCGAGGTCGAGCGGACGCTCTCGATGGTCGACGGCGTGATGCTGCTGGTCGACGCGTCGGAGGGGCCGCTGCCACAGACGCGGTTCGTGCTGCGCAAGGCGCTCGAGCGCGGGCTGCCGCCGATCGTGGTGCTCAACAAGATCGATCGGGCGGACGCGCGGCCGAAGGAAGTGCTCAACGAGGTGTACGACCTGTTCATCGATCTCGACGCGACCGAGGACCAGATTGAATTTCCCGTTCTCTATACCAACGCGCGGGATGGAGTGGCATCGACGGACATGAACGTCCGCGGCGAGAGCCTGCAGCCGCTCTTCGAGGCGATCGTCGATCACGTGCCGCCGCCGCGCGGCAATCCCGACGCGCCGCTTCAGATCCTCGTCGCCAACCTCGATTCGAGCGACTATCTCGGCCGCATCGCCATCGGCCGCGTCTTCAACGGCACGGTGAATCTCAACGACCCGGTCGCGGTGCTGAAGCTCGAAGGCGCGGCGCAGCAGACGAAGATCACCAAGCTGTTCGCCTTCGACGGCCTCAAGCGCGTCGAGGTCGATCGCGCCGCCGCCGGCGACATCGTCTGCCTGGCCGGCATCGCGGACATCACGATCGGCGAGACGATCGCGTCGATCGATCATCCGGTGGCCATTCCGCCGATCGCGATCGACGAGCCGACGGTCTCGATGATCTTCGGCGTGAACACCTCGCCGATGGCCGGACGCGACGGCCAGTTCGTGACGTCGAGAAACCTGCGCGAGCGGCTGGCGAAGGAGCTGCTCGGGAACGTGTCGCTGCGCGTCGAGGACACCGACTCGCCCGAGCAGATGAAGGTGATCGGCCGCGGCGAGCTGCAGCTGTCGATCCTGATCGAGATGATGCGGCGCGCAGGCTTCGAGGTGCAGGTGTCGCGCCCCGAGATCGTCACACGAGAGATTGACGGCGTGAAGATGGAGCCCGTCGAAGACCTGGTCATCGACGTGCCCGAGGAGTTCCAGGGCGTCGTCATCGCCCAGGCGGGCACGCGGCGCGGCGTGCCGACGAAGATGGTCAACCACGGAAGCGGGCGCGTTCGTCTCGAGTTTCGCATTCCCGCGCGCGGACTGATCGGATTCAGGTCGCAGTTCCTCACCGACACCAGGGGAACCGGCATCATGAATCACCTCTTTGCCGGGTGGGAGCCGTGGCACGGCGCAATTCCCGCGCGCACCACCGGCGCGCTCGTGGCGGATCGCTCCGGCATCGCCACCCCGTACGCGATCTGGAACCTCCAGGAGCGCGGCGAGATCCTCATCGAGCCGCAGACCCCGGTGTACGAGGGGATGATCATCGGCGAGAACTCCCGGCAACGAGACATGGACGTCAACGTGACGAAGGAAAAGAAGCAGACGAACATGCGCGCCTCGACCGCCGACGAGGCCATTCGCATCGTCCCGCCCCGCATACTCAGCCTCGAGCAGTCGATCGAGTTCATCAACGACGACGAGCTCGTCGAGGTGACGCCGAAGAACATCCGGCTGAGGAAGAAGATCCTGGCCGCCAATCAGCGGCCAAGACCAGACGCCTGAATCGCGTTTCTTGACCGGTCGTCCACGACGCGCGAACGTATACTGAAGCGCGATCGCGATGATTTCCGTTGTCGTGCCTCTCTATAACGAGCGTCCCAGCCTCGAGCAGCTGCACCGGGAGATCGTGCAGACGGCCGAGCGGCAGCAGCTCGAGCTCGAGATCATCTTCGTCGACGACGGCAGCACTGACGGGTCGTGGGAAGTCATCACGGCGCTTGCCGGGAAGGATCCGCGTGTGCGCGGGCTGCGTTTTCGCCGCAATTTCGGCAAGGCGGCGGCGCTCGAGGGCGGCTTCCGCGCCGCGCGCGGCACGCGCATCGTCACGATGGATGCCGACCTGCAGGACGACCCGTCCGAGCTGCCGCGGCTCCTTGATGCGCTCGACGCAGGATACGATCTGGTCAGCGGCTGGAAGCGCACCAGGCGCGATCCCTGGCGGCGGCGCGTCGCCAGCCGGGTCTTCAACGCCGTCGTGAGCCGGGCGACCGGCGTTCGCCTGCACGATCACAACTGCGGATTGAAGGTCTACCGCAGCGACGTCGTGCGCGAAATCAGGTTGTATGGAGAGCTCCATCGCTTCGTGCCTGCGCTCGTGCACGCGCGTGGATTCAGGGTGACGGAGGTCGTGGTGAATCATCGTCCTCGCGCGTTCGGCGCGTCGAAGTACGGCCCACGCCGATTTCTGAGCGGCCTGCTCGATCTGGCCAGCGTCACTTTCACAACCGGTTTCGGCGTTCGCCCACTTCACCTGCTGGGCTCGGCGGGCCTCGTTGCGCTCATGTTCGGCGTGGCCGGTATGGCGTATCTCGCCGTTCTCTGGGTAATGCGTCTGTCCGATCCCAGCATCACTCCCCTGCACGAGCGGCCGATGCTCACCTACTCGGCGGCAGCGGTCATCGTCGGCGCGCAGCTGATCTCATTGGGTCTTCTCGCCGAGCTTGTCACCGCGTACCTGCGCCGCGATGCCGACACCTACAGCATTGCCGAGGAGGCGTGAAGAGCACTGTCCGGGCCGATACGACCGCCCGGCACATTCACAAGTACGAATCGCGGAACCCGGTTCAGCGCTGGCTGCTCGAGCGCTTCCACCGGCACATACGCGCATGGATCGACGAGCTGCGGCCCGGTCGCGTACTCGACTTCGGCTGCGGTGAGGGCTATTTCTGGGAGGCGATGGCGCGTCTGGGACCGATTCCCGACGTCGTCGGCCTGGATGTGCGCGAAGACGCGCTCCAGGCGGCGCGCGGCAGGCTGCCCGGGTTGACCTTTCTCCGTCAGGATCTCTTCGACTTCAACCCTGCAGAACGGTTCGACCTGGTCGTGGCGTCAGAAACGCTCGAACATCTGTACGAGCCGGCGCGTGTGCTCGCGCAGCTCTGTCGCCTGTCGCGCGGCTCGGTGCTGCTCACCGTGCCGCACGAGCCTTTCTTCCAGCTGTCGAATGTGTTGCGCGGGCGGGACCTCCGCGGCTTCGGCAATCATCCAGAGCACGTGCAGCGCTGGTCGCGGCGGAGCTTCGTGGAATTCGTGTCTCCGATGGTCATTGCGGACCGCGTCGAGACATCGTTCCCGTTCATCCTGCTGCTGGGCCGGCCCCGCTAGCTTCGCTATACCCGATTACAGCTTTCAATCGCTGGCCGGCGGCGACAACCGCAGGACCCTGTGGCGGCGCCAGCTTCCCTGCCTTCTTGATGAAGCTTGTCGAGATTGTTGCAGGCGCGGGCCTGTCCGTGACAGGCCCGCCGACAGCTGACATTCAGCGATTTCGTTTGACGGCGTTTCCTTCGCCGCCGTAGCCCATGTCGATCGACGTGGCGCCAAAGCCGTCCTCGTTGATGTCGGAGCCCGGGCCCCTGAACTCGCCGTCGGACTCGCCCAGCGCGCGGGCGCGGCGGCGCGCGACCTCGTCGGGGTCGTTGGTGGCGCGGATGTCGTTCTCGTCCTGTGGAACCGGCGCGTCGGCGATGCCGAGCGGGTCATCCAGCGGGAGCTTGTCCTTATCCATGAAGTTCCCTCCACGGCCGTTCGAGGCAAGCGAAGTGCCACGGCGCCGGTCCGGCGACGGTCCCAGTCCGGCTACAGGCTGCAGGCTTCGAGCTGCAGGCGGCCGTGCAGTTACGGGAAACGGCCGGGCTCGATGGGGTGGAAACGCGCGACTTCGATGTGACTCCAACGACGCGTGAAATTTGAAGTTCGGGCATGCGCATGGGCTGTGCAGCCACGCGCCAATCAGCCGATAAACGGTTCAAGGCCGGGAGTCAAGCCCCGGCCGTTAATCACCCGATTACGAATCAGTTACCGGCAAGGGAGGCCCCCGTGTTCCTCGGAGCGTTGGCAATCTTTTCAAACGACCTGGCGATCGATCTCGGTACCGCGAACACCTGCGTCTTCGCGCGCGGCCGCGGCATCGTGCTCAGCGAGCCATCGATCGTCGCGTTCAACACCGCCAATGCGCAGATCGAGGCGGTCGGCATCGAAGCGAAGGAGATGCTCGGGCGCACGCCCGGCAACATCACCGCCATCAAGCCGATGCGCGACGGCGTCATTGCCGATTTCGAAGCGGCCGAGAAGATGCTGGGCTACTTCATCCGCAAGGCACACAAGGGCAAGCGGCTCGTCCGTCCGCGCGTCATCATCGGCGTCCCGTCGGAAATCACGCAGGTCGAGCGCCGCGCCGTCAAGGACAGCGCGTATCGCGCGAAGGCGAGCGAGGTGCACCTCATCGAAGAGGGCATGGCCGCGGCCATCGGCGCCGGCATGCCGATCACCGAAGCATCGGGCAACATGGTGGTTGACATCGGCGGCGGCACGACCGACATCGCGGTCCTGTCGCTGGCGGGCACCGTCTACAGCAAGTCGGTCCGCGTCGCCGGCAACGCCATGGACGAAGCAATTACGCAGTATGTGCGCAAGGAGCACAACCTGCTGATCGGCGAGCGCACGGCCGAGCGCATCAAGATGGAAATCGGCTCGGCGGCGCCGCTCGACAGGACGAAGACCATGGAGGTCAAGGGGCGCCACCAGCTCGAAGGGAAGCCGACGACGATCACGATCAGCGACGGCGAGATTCGCGAGGCGCTCGCCGAGCCGATCCGGATGATCATCCAGGCGGTGCGCGACGGCCTCGAGCGCACCCCGCCCGAGCTCGCGGCGGACATCTGCGACCGCGGCATCGTCCTGACGGGCGGCGGCGCGCTGCTGCAGAAGATGGACGAGCGGCTGCGGATGGAAACGGGACTGCCGGTCTCGGTCGCGGAGGACCCGCTCTCGTCGGTCGTCCTCGGCGCCGGCAAGATGCTGTCGGACTTCAACCTGCTCCGGAAGATTTCGATCGAGTAGGTTCGTCGTTGGTCGTTAGTGGTTGGTGGTTGCGGGCAACGCGATCACGGGTCACCCGCCTCCGCTGAAGCTACGGCGGGCAAGCAGAGACACAGAGACGCAGAGAATCAAAGATTCCTGCGTCTCTTTTCATTTGCGCCTGTGAAAGAGGCTGGACCGAAGCAGCAACCACCAACCAGCCACCCACCATCCGCTAACCAGCCGGGATCCACTCGGGCGGCGGCTGAATCGTCGGCTCAGGTGTCTTGCCCGGGTCCGGACGCCCGCTTCCTTCCAGCCGGCTGATCGCCCGCACCGCCATGTCGTGATCGCATTCGATCTGACACGACAGCCGGACGCCTGTCAGTCCTTTCTCCTCGAGGCGGGTCTTCTCGGCCTTCGTCATCCGCTGCGGTTCGCCGCTGATGAACTCGACCCGGCACGTCGTGCAGCGCGCGTTGCCGCCGCACGCGTGCAGGACGTCCACGTGCGCGTCCTGCTCGATCGCAAGCACAAGGCGCTTGCCGAATGCAACTTCAACCGGTGTGAAACCTTCGACGCTCAGTCTGGGCATAGAAGCGCTATGTTAACGTATCGATTCAGCATGGCCGACGCTCCAGACATTCCCGACATCCCGCGCCCCTCGCAGCTGTGGAAGACGCTCGACCCTGGGAAGAAGCGCCAGGCGGCCGACGCGTTCTGGCGCGACGAGAACGCCGACAACGAGCAAGCCGAGGCGATCGGACTGATCGCGCAGCGGATCAAGTTCCGCCTGAAGAGCGTCATCGCGCTGCCGATCGAAAAGAAGTCGCAGTACATCCTGTCGATGCCGGCAGTCAGCGAGATGCTGGCGGCGCGGATGCTCGTCGCGTATCACCTCGCGCACCAGCGGCCGCTGATGGGGGCCTTTCTCGACGCGCTCGGCATCGCGCACGAAGAAGGCATCATTGCGGAGGACGAGGTGAAGCCGCCATCGCCCGATGCGCTCGGCAAGGCTGCGAAAGTTCTCGCGGCGTCCTACCCGGCAGCCGACGTGTCCTTATACCTCTCTACTCTCGTCTGGCAGGACCCCGACACCTGGGGTGTTCTC
>DASQAX010000412.1:0-6655 GCA_035635535.1 Vicinamibacterales bacterium
CGGGCCGGCCGACGAGATCCGTGACGACGAACATCGCCGCCGGAATGCCCTTGCGCTCGAGCACCGGCAGCGCCAGATCGTACACGTCCTGGTATCCATCGTCGAACGTGATGGCGGCGACCGGTTCGTGGAAGGGGAGGCCGTTCAGCAGGCGGTCGCCGATTTCGTCCAGCGAGACGAAGCGGAACGAGCGGCCCAGACAGTCGAGATGGCGCTCGAACATCCCGACGCTGGTCAGCATGCTCGGCATCTCGACCGTCGCCTCGGCCTCGAAGTCCTCGACGACGCGGTGGTAGCCGATGACCAGCGGCTGGTACTGGCCGCGCGCGCCGGCGAGGCCGCGGTCGTGCGCCTTCGCGATGGCGGAGGCGACCGCGCTCTTCACCCGGTTGCGCAGGCGGCGAACCCTAGGAGACATAACGACCAATCAAAGCCTTCGCCTGGCGGCGAGCGTGGTAGAGACCACGATGAATCTGCCCGCCGATGCGCGGCGGAAAAAGAAGCAGGGTGCGGAGCTCGCGCGTCTGGCGGGCCCACAGGAACTTGTAGGGCTCGACACCCCACAGCATGTCGAACTCGCCGGCGCCTTCGTCGATCGCCGCGCGAATGGACAGGGCCATCAGCACCAGTCCGATGCTGTGCTGCTGGAACTGCTCGTCGAAGCCGTGCTGATAGAAATAGAACGTGCCGTCGTAGAGAAAGCCGTACATCACGGCGGCGGGGGCGCCGTCGAGGCGCAGCACGAACATCCGCAGCCAGCCGCGATCGAGGGCGCGCCGGGTGAGCTCGTCGTGAAACGCGCGCATGTCGTCCGTCCCGAACGCGGTGCCGCGCTCGTCGAACCGGCGATCGTGATACTCGAAGAGCTTGGCGAGCGCCTCGCGGCGCTGCGTGTCGCCCGTGACGCGCTCGAAGCGCACGTCGAACTTCTGGTCGAGCGCGCGGATGCGCCGCCGAACGTTCGCGCGATGCGACGAGCCGAGCGTCGCCAGGTAGGAATCCCAGGTGTGCCCGGCGAGCGGAATGTACGGACAGGTTCCGCAGGCCGTTGTCGTCCTCGCCCAGCCGCTCGCGTGCAGGCGGTCGGCAAGGAGGTCGGCCACGGCCGAGGGTCCAAGATGCGTGAGACGAAGCGTCGTGCGCTGCGATCGGACGAACTGTTCGATCGCGGGGAGAGCTTCGGCTTCCCGGCCGCGGCGGACGATCACGTCGAGATAGTCCGAGCCCACGTCGCCGGTTGCCAGCATGTCGAGACAGGGAAGGTACGCGGTGCCGGTCGCCGCACGGAACGGCGCCACCGCAATCAGCTCGGTGCCCGCGCGGACGGCGACCATCCGCAGGCGCGAGGATCCGCCCAGGTGTGTCCACCACGTATGCAGCCACTCCCAGGTGAGGAACGGCGACGCGGAGGCGCTGGCGCGCAGGAGGGAGCTCCATTCGGGACGCAGCGCCGAAAAGCTCCACGCGGAGTCGATGAGCAGACAGTGGATGTCGGGTGCCTGTTCGACGTGCAACCCGCCGTCCTGCCGCCGTTCCGCGATGCCGGGGGCGATCATGCAGCCTCGCTCGCCACGCGGGGCCGGTGCGACCCACCGAAGAGAAGGTTCACCTGCCGCGCGACGTGCGTGATGTGACGCGGCGACAGGTCCTGGTGAATGGGCAGCTCGAGCACGTGCGCGCGGAAGGAGCGTGCGTTCGGCCCCATCTCGCTCCCGCTGCCGACCGGGTCGTTCCAGAATTCCAGCGCGTCGACGCCGCGGCGGCGCAGCGCCTCCGCCGCCTCCGCCTTGTTCGGCACGATCACGGGGAAGAACAGCGGGCAGACGCCCTGTGGAAGCACGGGGAACATCGGCGTCACGGACGGATCGAGCTCGCCCAGCAGCTGCTGGTAGTTGGCCGCGCGGCGCCGGCGGATGTCCTGGTAATCGAACCGCTCGAGCAGCCGCGCCGAGATCGGCGACATCGCGAGATCGACCTCGTCGAGGTTGAAGCCGATGTCGCCGACGTTGGCGCGGTCGACATCGAGCGCGCCGGCCGCGACGCCCATGCCGCGCTTGACGGCCTGCAGCGCGGCGCCGATGCCGTTCACGCGCCCGCGGATGCGCTGCACGAACAGCTCGGCCATCCGTCCCGCGACCGACGCCGATCCCGCCGGACGCAGCGCCAGCCGTTCGAGCGCCTCGATGCGGCGATCGTTCTGGACGAGCAGCGCGCCGTTGGGCAGCGGCAGTGTCTTGTACAGGCAGAACACCGACCAGTGACCGAAGGATCCGAGCGCGCGGCCATCGGGCGTCTCGCTCAGGAGCGAGAGGGCGCAGTCCTCGACGAGCAGCATCTCGCGCCTGCGGCAGAGGTCCGCGAGCGCGTCCACCGGTTGTGCCCATCCTGCGTAATGGATGACGTACAAAAGGTCGGGCCGGTGCGTACGGCAGAGCCGTTCCACGTCATCCGGGGCCCACTGCATATCGGGACCGATGGGGCAGTAGCGGACCTTCGCCCCCGCCGCCTCGATCGCCATGATCTCGTTGCCGCTGTAGTAATCGGGCGCCAGTACCGTGAGCGAGGGGTTCGATTCGAGCAGCGCGCGGAACAAGTGATAAATCGCGTTACGCGCACGGTAGTACGAGAGGCGATGCGGAGCATTGAATGGATACGGCATCGCGCCCTTCACCGCGGGGCGTACGAGGTGCGCGGCCGACAGCCCCTGGTACGTGGGGACGAATGTGCCGACTACGCTCGCCATTTCCTGATCTCCGGCGCCATCTGAAATTTGATGGAATGCAAAAGCCGGGCTCGCCTGCTGGTCGAAAACACGAACAGCCAGTCGTGCGGGCGCGCCGCCGGCGTCCATTCCTGCTTCCACGGCTCCGTGTCGCCGAGAAAGTCGATCTCCCGCAGGCCGCGGGCGTAGCCTTCCTGCGCGGCGAAATACGTGAGCAGCTTGAACGGCGAGCACGTATGGAACTCGCGGTCGTGGCCGGTCTTCAACAGGAACAGCCGGCCGTCGTGCACCGCGCTGTACGAGACGGCGATGCGCCTGCCGCCCACCGTCAGGAACGCGAGACGCAGCCACCCGCGGTCGGCCCCGCGCTCGGCCAGCAGCGTGTAGAACGTCCGGACGGCCGGGTCGGAGGTGATCGAGGTGCCCTCCTGGTCCTTCCAGCCCGACGCCTCGAGCCGCCATGCGTCATCGCACGCGCGGGCGATCGCCGTCTTGTCGGAGAGGATTTCGAGAGCCGGCTCGCCAATCTGCGTGAGGCGTGACAGGCGGTTGCGAACGTTCGATCGGAACTTCGCGGACAGGCTGGCCCAGTAGCTGTCCCACGTGCCGGAGAGCTCGAGGTAGGGCGAGTCGCTGCTCTCCCACGTCCCGACCGGGAGGCCCTCGTCGGCCGCAAACCGCGTCATGGCCACCGACGTGGGCGAGCCTTTCAGCAGCTGTGTCAGCTGCACGACGTCCCAGTGGTCGATGTCGTCGCGCAGCGCGTTCCAGACGGCGCGATACACCTCGTCGGCGTTGCCGCTGACGAGAAAATCCGTGCGCGGCGTGTGGTCGTTGGCCAGCAGCGCCAGGCGCCTGATTGGAAGGCCGTAGACGGTGGCGGTCTCGCGCATCAGCGGCGCGATGCCGATGATGCGGTCCGCGTCGCGGACGACGATGATGTGCAGCTCGCGGTTGCCCTGGAAGCTGTCCCACCACGTGCGCACCCATTCGTGTCGAAGGAACGGGTGCGGGACGCTCGCGCGTTCGACCGCGTCGTTCCACTCGTCCTCGAGCGCGACGAAGGCCGAGTAGTCCTCGATGACGTCCGTTGTCACGAGTCCCGAGTCCCGAATCTCGAATCCCGGCAGAGTGCCTAGCATGCCGCTGACGGAAGCCGCTTGCGCTGCTTCCGCTCCAGAAGCTCCACGTACAGGTCCTCCGTCGAGCGCACCATGCGCCTGACCGAGAAGTGATCGACGATGCGCGCGCGGGCGGCGGCGCCGAGGTGCGTCGCCAGCCGTGTGTCGTGCAGCAGGTGGACGATGGCGTCCGCCAGGGCACGTGAATCCGCGGGCGGGACGAGCACGCCGGTCACGCCGTCGACAATGGCCTCGGGGGTGCCGCCGACGCGCGTGGCGACGGTCGGCGCGCCCGCCGCCATCGACTCGAGCACCACGTTGGAGAGCGCCTCGTTGAGCGACGGCATGACGGAGACGTCGAGGCTCGAGAGCACCGCGGGCACGTCGCGCCGGAGGCCGGTGAAGATGACGCTTTCCGCGACGCCGCACCGCTCGGCGTACTGCTGCAGCTCGCCGAGGTACTCGCGGTCCATCGGGCTCGTCTCGCCGGCGATCAGGAACCGCGCGTTCGGCACGCGCGCCCGGACCATTGCGGCCGCCTCGAGAAAATGTTCGAGCCCCTTGAGTCGCGTCAGCCGCGAGATGACGCCGACGAGCGGCGTGCCGTCCGGCAGGCCGAGCTCGCGCCGCAGTTCCGCCCGCGGCGGCGCGTTGTCGAACCGCGACAGGTCGACGCCGTTGCGGATGACCGAGATCTTCGACGCGTCGTACCCTTCGCCGATGAGCCAGTCCTTGACCGCGTCGGCGTTGACCAGGATGCAGTCGGCGAACTGGCAGGCGTAGCGCTGCACGCGCTTCTGCATCGCCGTCAGGTACGGCGCGCGGTCGCGAATCGACGCGATGGTGACGGGCGCGACCAGCCGCGCGGGCGGCGTCGCGAACACGTTGCCGTAGAAGTTGTACGCGTGCACGATCTGGACGCCGCGGCGCACGATGTGCCGCGCGAGCCGCGCCTGCTGCGCGAGCGCGGTCACGCTGCGGAAGGTCGGCACGGGGTATTCGGTCAGCGGAATGTTGCGCTGTTCGAGCTCCTCGACGAAGCCGCCCCAGCGCCGCAGGCAGGCGAACTCGACGTCGAAGCGCGTGCGGTCGAGCGTGCGCGCCAGCGCCATGAACTGGTTCTCGGTGCCGCCGCACATCAGCGTCGGCACCACGTTGAGCACGCGGGCAGTGGTCACGGTTGTTTTGCGGAGAGGCCGGCGTTCGGGCCGGCCCCTGCGTCCACGAGGGCCCCGGGGGTGTCGAGGCGCGACAGACGCGCGCGCGCGATCTCCGCGCGGCACGTGTTCTTCAGCGCCACGGCGAGCCCCGCGATGCTGAAGAAGTAGAACTGGTACGCGATGGGGTGAAACATCGCCGCGACGAGGAACGCGACGAGCGACACCTGGACGCCCGCCGCGAGCGGCTGGAGCTCGGCGACCGCCGGCTCCTTCCGGGCGCGCCGCTCAACCGCCCACGCGCTGCGGAAGCAGAGCAGGTGGAGCCACGCGAAGAGCAGGAACCCGGGCACGCCGAGGTCGACGGCGTACTGCAGGTAGACGTTGTGGACCGACCGCCAGGTCTGCGGGCCATTGCGATACTGGTTGAGGGCGATCATGTCCTGCCCGAGGCCGACGCCGATGACCGGGTTATGCGACACGACTTCGAGTGCGACGCCGAGGTCCTTGTACCGCCCCTGCGCGGAGCCGGTCTTGTCCTGCTGCATGTTCGTGATGGTGCTCAGCCGGTCGACGTACGTCTTCGGCAGCAGCGCCGGTACGCTCAGCGCGACGAGAAACAGCGCGAGCGCCGCGGCGCCCGACTTCCGTCTCACGAGCACGACCAGGAACATGAAGAACGTCGCGGTCAGCGCCAGGAACCCGGCGCGCGAGAACGTGACGATGACGCCGCCCATGCTGAGGAACGCCACCGCCGTTGCGAACAGACGGGCGGCGCCGCGCGAGCTGAGCGCGAGCGCACCTGCAATCGGGATGATCAGGTTCAGCATCAGCGCGAGGTCGTTCGGGTTGCCGGTCAGGCCCGAGCTGCCCATGTAGCCGACGATGCGAACGAGGCCGTCCTGGCCCGTCTGCATCACGTGTCCCGAGAGGTAATGCCAGATCCCCGTGCCCGCGAGGGGAATCGCGCAGAGCGCCAGCGTCCACGCGAGGCCGCGCAGGCGGGCGGGCGTGCTGATGATCGTCGCGATCAGCCAGAAGAAGGCGATCGCCTTCAGGTACTGGTCGGTCAGCAGGTGGATGCTGCCGCCCGGCCAGTACGACATCGGGATGGTGATCGTGGACCAGGCGACCAGCGCCAGCGCGATGCCGATCTCCGGCGCGCTCGGCGTGATCGGCTGCTTGTGCGCCGTGCGCTCCATCACGTGGGCCGCCATCGCGATGCCTCCGGCGAGGAACGCGATGCGAATCAGCTTCAGGACGGGGAACCACGCCTGCGGCGAGAGCAGCAGCACGAAGGTGAAGGTGACCAGCGCCCAGAACGCGGCCTGGCTTCCTTCGAGCGCAGCTGGGATGCGGCGCGGACCCTTTGGGTCCGCGATCACCTCGGGCTGCCACCAGGCGGCGGAACCCGCCCCACTGACTGCGACTGCGTTCACTGCTGTCCAGCCGTTGGACGCGCCGGCGTCGGCACGCGCGCGGGAATCCACGAGACGTACGGAAGGCCGTCGGTGCCGGTGGGCGCCAATGCGGTCGTGCGTGCCGCGGGCCACGCCAGCGGCGGGCGAAGCGGCGCGCGGCGGCGGCTCACCTCCGTCGCGCCCTTGCCGAAGAGCACGGTCGCGAGGGTCTCGAGCATGATGCGCACGTCGAGC
>DASQAX010000413.1:0-3571 GCA_035635535.1 Vicinamibacterales bacterium
AGAAGAAGTTTTTGCAGGGTGGCGACGCCGACGCGCCGCCAGCCACATCGACGCACGAACATGCGCATAATCCGTAGATCGACGTAGCGGCCGACATAATCGATAGATGGACGTAGAGGCCGACCTTCAGGTCGGCCTGGAACCGCAGGAGCACACCCATGAATAGATCAGCAATCGCCGCAATTCTGTTTGCGCTCGTCATGATGGTCCCGGCCGCTTCGCGCGCGCACGAGAACGACAAGACCGTGATGGGGAACATCACGAAGGTCGACGGCATGAACCTGATGGTCAAGGGCGCCGACGGCAAGGAAATCATGGTGATGATGGACGGCAAGACGAAGATCACCCAGGGCGCGAAGAAGGTCGACGCCAAGGCGCTGAAGGTCGGCGATCGCGTCGTCGCCGCCGGTCCCGAGGCCCAGGGGATGATTTCCGCCGAGACGGTGAAGGTCGGCGCGGCGCCCGCCGCCGCGAAGAAGTAGCGCGGCCGCGGCCGCGAGGAGCCGGGTATGAAGACGAAATGGATCATCGGCGCGGTCGCGTTGTCGCTCGCCGTGCCCGCGGTCCTCTACGCGCACGCCGGTCACGTCCACAAGATCATGGGAACCGTCATGGCGCGGGACGACAGGCACGTCGAGGTGAAGACGCCGAGCGGCGAGGTGCTGTCGATTGCCGTCAACGACAAGACGGCGATCGTCCGGGCGAAGAAGAAGGCGACGTATGGCGAGGTGCAGACCGGCCGCCGGGTCGTCGTCGACATCGGCGACGGCGAGGATCCGCTGATCGCGCGCGAAATCGAGGTCGGCGCCGCGAAGCCGGCGGTCAAATGACGACCGCGCGGATGCGCGCGCCGCTGGGCGCGGCGCTCGTGCTGCTGGCAACCGCCACGGCGCACGCCCACGTCACGGTGGCGCCGGAATCTTCGCGCGGCGGCGCGGTGGAGCGCTACACGATGCGCGTTCCG
Source organism: Vicinamibacterales bacterium (assembly GCA_035635535.1). Taxonomy (GTDB): domain Bacteria; phylum Acidobacteriota; class Vicinamibacteria; order Vicinamibacterales; family UBA2999; genus Gp6-AA40. Next base: position 965 of record DASQAX010000413.1, read on the forward strand.
ACCGAGGGTCAGGTCGCCACGGTGGCCGTCGAGCTCGAGGTGCCGGCGGATGTGACCATCACCAGCGTCCTCGTCACCGGCGGCTTCACCTACGACGCCCGGCGCGAGGGAAACCGGATCGTGGCCATCACGTGGAAGATGGACGTGAAGCCCGCCGAGGTGGCCGAGTTCGTCTTTTTCGCCCGCAACCCGGCGTCGGGCCAGATTCGATGGAAGGCGCGCCAGAAATTCGCCGATGGCACCAGCGCCGACTGGATTGGGGTGGAAGGCGATCGGCGGCCCGCGGCCGTCACGAAGCTGACGGCGGGACGGTGAAAGCAGTAGAATTCCGTTTCCCGACCCATGCGCTCGATTCGACGGCATCTCACGGCGATTGGTGTCGCCTGGCTGGTCTTCCAGGCAGGCGTGCTGGCCGTGTCGCCGTTCGTCAGCTGCTGCGCGGCGCAGGCCAACGCGGTCGAAGACGATAAGTGCTGCGAAGGCCTGGCGCCAGGGCAGATGTGCCCGCTGCACAAGCACCGGCACGCGCCGAAGGATTCGCCGCACGATGGGGCGCAGGGTCACCACGATGGTGCGCAGAGTGACTGCGCCATCCGCGGCGACTGCGCCAGGATCGATCCCGCGCTGCTGTCGCTCGGCTTCGGCCTCGGCGTGCTCGAGCCGCCCGTTGCCCTGACCGTCACCACGATCTCGTCTCCCGTTCCGCAGTTTGCCGCGTGCGTCGTCGACTGCGCGCGCTCGCTCGACCCTCCGCCTCCTAGAGAGTAGGACGGGTCCTTCGGACCCGTCGGATAAATCCCAAAACCCAAATCCCCCGCCTTCGCGCTCACGCGCTTCGGCGAGGCAAGCAACTCAATCCCAGGGAAGCGAGGGGTTCGACCGTGTACGGAAAACTTGTCTTGGCGTGTCTCTGCTGCGCGCTGGCGATGCCCGCCGCCGCGCAGGAGGCGATCAACTACGCCAGTGTCGGCGGCCGCGTCACCGACCAGCAGGGCGGCGTCGTGCCCGGCGCGACGGTCACCGCGCGCCAGGCGAACACGAACCTGACCGCAACAGCCACGACCGATCAGGACGGGCGGTTCCGGTTCCCGTTCCTCAAGGTCGGGCCGTACGAAATCACGGTCCGCGAGCAGGGCTTCGCCGACGCGACGCGCACGCTGACGCTCGGCGTCGGCTCCGCCTTCGATCTGCCGATCGTCCTCGTCCTCGGCGGCATCGACGCCAGCGTGACCGTCAGCGCGGAAACCGCGGCGCTCGAGACCGCGCGAACGCAGATTGCCGGCACCGTGGAGCAGGCGGAGGTACGGACCGTTCCGCTCAACGGACGGAACTTCCTGGATCTCGCGCTGCTGGTGCCGGGTGTCTCGCCGACCAACACGTCGAGCACGCAGCTCTTCGCGGAAACGTCCGCGGTCCCGGGGCAGGGCATCTCGGTGAGCGCGCAGCGCAACCTGTCGAACAACTTCATCGTCGACGGTCTCTCCGCCAACGACGATGCGGCGGGGGTCGCTGGCATTCCGTACGGCGTGGACGCGGTCGATCAGTTCCAGGTGGTGACCTCCGGCGGCCAGGCGGAGCTTGGACGCGCGCTCGGCGGCTACGTCAGCGTCGTGACCCGCAGCGGCACCAACATGTTTCACGGAACCGTCTACGGGTACTTCCGCGACACGGCGCTCAACGCGCGGAACGCGCTGTCGGGGACGAAGCTGCCGATGAACCAGAAGCAATACGGCGCCAGCGCGGGCGGGCCGGTGCGCCGCGACCGCACGTTCTACTTCGTCAACGTCGAGCAGCGGAGGCTCCATCAGACCGGGCTCGTCACGATCGCGCCCGACAGCGTCGCTGCGATCAACGCCCGGCTGGCGCAGGTGGGATATCGCGGCGCGGCGGTCGCGACCGGCATCTATCCGAACCCGGTCGAGTCGACCAACGCGCTCGGCAAGATCGACCACCAGGTGAACGGCTCGGACCAGGTCGGCGTCCGCTACGCGCTGTATCGCGTGACGTCGGACAACTCGCGCGGGGTGGGCGCGCTGAATGCGCCGAGCGCATCGGCCGGCCTCGACAACGTCGATCACAGCATCGCGGCGAGCAACACCCTGGTGCTGTCGGCGCGCACCGTCAACGAGACGCGCGCGCAGTTCGCGCACGGCGACCTCGACGCCCTGCCTTCGGATCCGGCCGGGCCTGCGGTGAGCATTGCGGGCGCGGCGTCGTTCGGCACGCTGTCCGGCAGCCCGACGCGCCGCGTGAACAGGATGTACCAGGTCGTCGACAACCTCGCGCACCAGGCAGGCCAGCATGCGCTGAAGGCGGGCGTGGACCTGCTCGTCAACGGCGATGCGATCACATTCCCGCGCTCCAGCCGCGGCGCGTACACGTTCTCGTCGCTGGCGAATTTTCTCGCCGGGACGTACAACAACGCCGGCTTCACGCAGACGTTCGGCGCCACGCGCGTCGCCCAGCGCAACCCGAACGTCGGCGTCTACGCGCAGGACGAGTGGAAGGTCGCGTCGCGCCTGACCGTCAACGCCGGCGTCCGGTACGACCTGCAATGGCTCGAGACGGTCGAGACCGACACCAACAACATCTCGCCGCGGCTCGGCA
>DASQAX010000414.1:0-5942 GCA_035635535.1 Vicinamibacterales bacterium
GCGGATCGCGCACTGTCGGGCATGCAGGCCACCAACCAGCGCGCGAATCAGGTGGCGGACAACGTGTACGGCGACGGGAGCATCAACAACTGGTTCAACGCGTCGGCGTTCGCGCTTGCCCCGCTGGGCGCGTACGGCACGTCCGTTCGCAACGGCTACGACGGGCCGGGGTTCAGGACCGTTGATCTCTCGCTCGTGCGGCAGTTCGGGCTGTCGAGCTCGAACAAGATCGAAGCACGCGTCGAGGCGTTCAACGCGTTCAACTGGTTCATCCCGGGCAACCCCGGTATCAACCTCAGCTCGGCAACGACCTTTGGACGGATCACGTCGTTCTCGACCGCCGCCTCGCCGCGCGTGATGCAGTTCGCGCTCCGATACCTGTTCTGATGTAGGAGAATTGATGCGAGTGTCTACTCGCGTCGTCCTGCTGCTCTCGGCGGCGGTCTTCGCCGGCGCCGTTTCGGCCGCCGTGCTCGACGCGCAGAGGCCGACGGCACTGGCGGGTTCTGGCGCACAAGCGGCAGCGCCGACCATTGATCCCGCCCGCGAGCAGCAGCTCTTTCAGCAGTTCTGCTACTCGTGTCATAGCGAGCGCGCCAGGGCCGCTGGCGTCGACTCGGCGAAGAAGCTCGCTCTCGATTCGCTCGACACGTCGAACGTCCATCGCGACGCGAAGGCGTGGGAACTGGTCGCGCGGAAGCTGCGCGCCGGCATGATGCCGCCGGTCGACATGCGCCGGCCGGATCCCGCGACCTACGAGGCGATGGTCGCGTGGCTCGAAGGCGAGCTCGATCGCGACGCCGCGCCCTACACGCCGCCGCCCGGCCTCCATCGCCTCAACAGGACCGAGTACGCGAACTCGATTCGCGACCTGCTCGACCTGCCGATCGATCCGGCGAAATACCTGCCGTCGGACGACTCGACCTCCGGCTTCGACAACATCGCGGGGGCGCTCGGCATTTCGTCCACGCTCGTCGAGGCCTACGTCACCGCGGCGCAGAAGATCAGCAGGCTGGCGGTTGGCGAGCCCGAGGACCCGACGCTCGTCGTCTACCGCGCGCGCGAGGACACGTCGCAGGACTACCAGGTGGAGGGGCTGCCGTTCGGCACGCGGGGCGGGCTGCTCGTCGAGCACCTCTTTCCGTCCGACGGCGAGTACACGATCACGGTGACGCCGATCTTCGGCGACAACATGACCCCGATCGGGTTCGGCTCGGTGCCGTGCGAGCAGATCGAGTTCCTGCTCGACTTCGAGCGCCTGGCGCTGGTCGACTGGAACGGCGGGGGACGGGCGCCTGCGACCGAATGCCGCGGGCGCTTGCAGACCGCGGCGCGCACCGGGCAGGACGGGCCGGAAGCGTTCTTCGGCAAGGGCGCACCGATGCGGATGCGCACGCACGTGGCCGCCGGCAGCCACATGGTGGGCGTCACGTTCCTCGCGACGCAGTACGCGCCGCTGCTGGATCTCGACCGGCATTTCCGTCGATCGACCATCCAGACCGGACCGACCCCCGGCTACACGTTCTTCCCGCACGTCGGCACGGTTCGCATCGAGGGGCCGTTCAGCGCGACGCACGCCACCAGTTCCCCCAGCCGTCGCACGCTGTTCGTCTGCACGCCCGCGCGGGCGAGCGAGGAAGAGGCCTGCGCGCGGCGCATCGTGCAGAACCTCGCGACCGGCGCCTTCCGGCGGCCGGTCACGGCGGCGGACGTCGATCCGCTGATGGAGTTCTACCGGCTCGGACGCCGCGAGAAGGACTTCGAGCTCGGCGTCGAAGAGGCGCTCGCGCGCGTGCTCGCCTCGCCGCAGTTCATCTATCGCATCGAACAGCAGCCGGCGACGCTCGCGGCCGGTCAGACCTACCGCGTCGGCGACATCGATCTCGCTTCGCGCCTGTCGTTCTTCCTGTGGAGCAGCCCTCCGGACGAAGCGCTGCTGAAAGTCGCGCAGCAGGGGCATCTCAAGGAGCCGGCCGTTCTCGAACAGCAGGTGCGGCGGATGCTCGCGCATCCGAAGGCGAGGGCGCTGTCGGTCAACTTCGCAGGGCAGTGGCTGAACCTGCGCGGCCTCGACAGCGTGGCGCCCGTGCCGGCGCTCTACCCCGACTTCGACGATCCGCTCCGGCAGGCGATGCGCACCGAGGTCGAGATGCTGTTCGACACGGTCGTGCGCGAGGATCGGCCCATTACCGAGCTGCTGACCGCCGACTACACGTTCGTCAACGAGCGCCTGGCCGCGCACTACGGCATGTCGAACATCTACGGCAGCCAGTTCCGCCGCATCACGCTCGGTCCGGACATGGACATCCGGCGGGGCCTGCTCGGGAAGGGCGCGTTCCTGACGACGACGTCGAAGCCGGATCGGACCTCGCCGGTGACGCGCGGCAAGTGGATCATGACGAACATCTTCGGCATGAGCCCGCCCGACCCGCCGCCCAACGTGCCTCCGCTGCCGGCCCGCGCCGCCGACGCGCGGGGCAGCGCGCACGAGCCGACGATGCGCGAGAAGATGCTCGAGCACCGCGTGCGCGCCGACTGCGTGCAGTGCCACCGGATGATGGACCCGATTGGCTTCGCGCTCGAGAACTTCGATGCCATCGGGTTGTGGCGCACCAGCGACGAAGGCACCGCGGTCGACGCCTCGGCGCAGCTCTTCGACAACACGATGGTGGACGGCCCCGTGGCGCTGCGGCAGTGGGTGACGCGGTATTCGAACCAGTTCGTGCGCGTCAGCATCGAGAAGCTGTTGACCTACGCGCTCGGCCGCGGGCTCGACTACCAGGACATGCCGCTCGTGCGGTCGGTCGCGCGCGACGTCGGGCAGAAGGACAACCGGTTCTCGGCGCTGGTGCTCGCGGTGGTCCGCAGCGCGCCGTTCCAGACGAACACGAAGACGGAGTAGAGGACATCCTATGGCGTTCGTGATGAAGAAGCAGATCCCCCGGCGGCTCTTTCTCCGCGGCGCGGGCGTGACGCTCGCGCTGCCGCTGCTCGATGCGATGACGCCGGCGATGGCGCAGACCGCGGTCGCGCCGAAGCCACGCTTCGTCGGCGTCTTCTTTCCGCACGGCATGGCGCCGGGCCTCTGGGAGCCGCAGGCGGAGGGCGCGCTGCCCGACAAGCTCCCGTTCGTCCTCGAGTCGCTCGAGGCGGTGAAGAATCAGACGACGGTGATCAGCGGCCTCTGGTCGAAGTCCGCGGAGCCGCCGGAAGGGACGACCGGATCGGATCACTGGGTGGCGGCCGCGTACCTGACCGGCATCAAGCCGCGCAAGACCGCCGCGGCCGACGCGACGGTCGGCAGCCCGACCATCGATCAGTTCATCGCGCAGAAGATCGGCGCCGACACGCTGCTGCCGTCGCTGCAGCTGGCGGTCGAGGATCCCAATTCCAGCTCGAGCAACTGCGGCGAGGGGTACAGCTGCTCGTACACGAACTCGATCTCGTGGATCGGCCTGCCGACGCCGTCAACCGAGCCGCTGATGCGGACGGCGCCGCTGCCGATGGAGCTGAACCCGCAGGTGGTCTTCGAGCGGCTGTTCGGCAGCGGCGGGACGCCGCAGCTGCGCGCCGCGCGGCTCGTGCAGCGGCGCAGCATCCTCGACGCGCTGGTCGGCGAGCTGACGCGGCTGCGGAAGGATCTCGGGCCCGCCGACCGCCTCGTCGTGAATCAATACGTCGACGAGATCCGCGAGATCGAGCGGCGGCTCGTGCTGGCCGCGAAGGCGTCGAGCGAGGTGCCGGTGTTCGACCTGCCGCCGGGCGTGCCCGAGCAGTTCGACGATCACATCAAGCTGCACTACGACCTGCTGGCGCTCGCCTTCAAGGCCGACATCACGCGCGTCGCGACGCTGCTCGGCGCGCGTGACCTCACGAACCGCGTGTACACGTTCCCGAAGAGCCCGCTGTTCCCCGACGGCGGCACGAGCCCGAGCTTCCACGGCGCCTCGCATCACCAGGACGACGCGACCCAGATCCGCCGGTACGGGCTGATCAACCGCTATCACGTCTCGACGCTCGCGTACTTCGCGCAGAAGCTGCGGTCGATTCCCGAGGGCGACGGCACGCTGCTGGATCACTCGCTGATCCTGTACGGGACGAACATGGGCAACTCGAACCAGCATCAGCACTACGACGTCCCGCACTTCCTCGTCGGCGGCGCCGGCGGCAAGCTGAAAGGCAACCGGCACCTCCACTACGAGCGGAAGTCGGTGACGACCGGCAACCTGCTGCTCAGCCTCCTCGACCTGTACGGGATCGAGAGGGACGTGCAGGGCGACAGTACGGGGAGGCTCGCGAGCCTGTAGGGGCCGACTCGAGCCGATGCATGAGGTCATGAACCGTCGTTTCTTCGCATTCCTCATCGCGGTGTGTTCGGGCGTCACCAGTGGCGCGCAGGCCACGGACCCGCAGGGTCTGCGCCGCGTGGTCGAGGGTCCGCGCCGCACGGCTGACGAGGCGACGCCGCTGCTCACGGCCATCTACCGCGGCGACCTGCAGGCCGTCGATCGGCTGATCGCGGCGGGCGCGAACGTGCGCGCGGCCAATCGCGAGGGCGTGACGCCGCTGTCGATGGCGTGTCTCGACGGCGACCTTCGGATCGTCGAGCGGCTGCTCGCGGCCGGCGCGGACGCGAGAGAGCGCGGGCCGAATGGGGAGACGCCGCTCATGTTCGCCGCGCGCAACGGCCGCGTGGATGTCGTCAGGCGGCTCGTCGCCGCCGGCGCGGACGTCAACGCGCGCGAGGCGCTGCGCGGCACGACCGCGCTGATGTGGGCCGCGGAGCAGCGGCACCCCGAGGCGGTGAAGGCGCTGCTGGCCGCCGGCGCCGATCCCGGCATCGCGTCGGGGCCGGCGGGCCTGCCGCGGAATTACATCGCGCCGCCCGTGAACGTGGACGCGGTGCGGCAGGCACGCGACCGACGCGCGCGCGCCGCGGCGGCGGGGCGCACCTACGACGAGCAGGTGGCCTTTGAACGGCGCAATCCGGTCGGCGTCATTTCACCGGGCCAACGCGCCGTCGATCTCTCGCCGACCGACGACGACCCCGCTGTGCAGGCGGGGCTGGTAGGAGGAGGTGGAGGAGGGCTGACCGCGCTGGTGTTTGCCGCGCGCGAAGGGGACATCGAATCCGCGAAAGCGCTGCTCGACGGCGGCGCGAAGGTCAACCAGACCACCGAGTACGGCTGGACGCCGCTGCTCACCGCGATCAACAACCGGAACTACGCGCTCGCGCAGCTGCTGATCGACCGCGGCGCCGACGTGAACATGCCGAACAAGGGCGGCTGGACGCCGCTCTATCTCGCGACCGACAACCGAAACATCGAAGGCGGCGACTACCCGGTCCCGAAGCCCGACCTGGATCACCTCGACATCATCCGGTCGCTCCTGCAGCACGGCGCGAACCCGAACGCCCGCGTCCGCGAAAACACGCTGACGCGGACGATCTTCACGATGCAGTGGTTCTTCGAGGACGGCGCGACGGCGTTCGTGCGCGCGGGGCAGTCGAGCGACACCGCGCTGATGAGGCTGCTGCTCGAATACAAGGCCGACCCGTTTCTCGCGACCGCCAACGGCGACACCGCGCTCACCGCCGCCGGCGGTGTCGGCTGGGTGGAAGGCGTGACCTACGAACGGTCGCCGCAGGAGAACGTCGAGGCGATCCGGCTGCTGCTCGACCTCGGGCTCGACCCGAACGGTGCGAACAACGAGGGGCGCACGCCGCTGATGGGCGCCGCGCTCAAGGGACGCAACGCGGCGATCCAGCTGCTCGTGGACCGCGGCGCGAAGCTCGACATCTACGATCGCGGCAGCCGCGACACCGACAAGGTCGGCTCGGCCGCCGCGGGACACCTGTGGCAGGCGCTCGATTACGCCGAAGGGCTCGTGCGCGTCGGCGTCCAGTCCGCCACCGCGTATCCGGAGACCGCCGCGCTCATACG